>NZ_LWEY01001354.1:0-1449 GCF_001634935.1 Oleiphilus sp. HI0043
CGTACTTTTTACCTCAGCCGCATCAGCATCCAGATCATCAACTGTGAGTAAGGTAACATAAACATCGGCAAAACCGAGGTCTTTGGCCACCACCACTTGATTCACTGTTACCATGCCAACCCGAGGGTCCTTCATTGAAGAACGAAGCAACTCTGCCAGATCGCGTTGCATTTGATCAGCAATACGATCTGTTCTTTTAAAATCTTGCGCCATTAACTACTTATCCCGCTAATCAAACTAATTACGAATCGAGTGTACGTTCAACAGAGATCTTATCGAAGACCTCAATCTTATCGCCCACTTTTACGTCATAGTTCTTAACACCGATACCACATTCAGTACCTGAACGAACATCATTAACGTCATCCTTAAAGCGACGCAATGATTCTAACTCGCCTTCAAAGATCACGATATCGTCACGCAATACGCGAATCTTCTTATTACGGTAGATCGTACCTTCAAGCACCATACAACCCGCAACCTGACCAAACTTAGGAGACTTAAAGGTGTCACGAACTTCAGCGATGCCGACAATCTCTTCTTTAAACTCAGGAGCTAGCATGCCAGTTAGAGCTTGCTTAACGTGATCAATAATATCGTAGATAACGCTGTAGTAGCGAAGATCCAGACCTTCTTCATCAATAATCTTTCTTGCAGAAGCATCAGCACGAACGTTAAAGCCAACAATTACCGCATTGGTAGTTAAAGCCAGGTTAGCATCAGTACCGGTAATACCACCGACACCACTACCCACGATTCTTACTTGAACTTCTTCATTACCAATGTCATTCAATGATGCCGTCAGCGCCTCCAAAGAACCACGCACGTCAGTTTTCAGAACAACGTTCAAAGTACGAACTTCATCTTGGCCCATATTGCTAAACATGTTCTCAAGCTTAGAAGCCTGTTGACGCTGCAAGCGATCCTTTCGGCTCTTCTCTTCGCGGAACTCAGCTACTTCACGTGCCTTTCGCTCGCTCTCAACAACAACAAACTCGTCACCCGCATCAGGCGTGCCATTAAGACCCAGTATCTCAACTGGAATAGACGGGCCTGCATCTTTAATTGGCTGACCATTTTCATCAAGCATCGCTCGAACGCGACCGTAACACATGCCCGCAATAACGATATCACCACCACGAAGTGTACCGTTCTGTATCAATACTGTTGATACAGCACCACGGCCTTTATCAAGGCTAGATTCCACAACAACACCTTTTGCCGGAACGTTCTTGGCAGCTGTTAACTCTAGAAGCTCAGCTTGAAGCAATACAGCATCAAGCAAAGCATCAATACCTTCACCGGTATGCGCAGAAACGTTTACAAACTGGACATCGCCACCCCAGTCTTCGGGGATAACTTCTTTCGTCGCTAGTTCATTTTTAACACGATCAGGATCTGCTTGCTCTTTATCCATTTTGTTTACCGCAACAACGATCGGCATATTTG
>NZ_LWEY01001355.1:0-1202 GCF_001634935.1 Oleiphilus sp. HI0043
CGAACTAGAAAAAGAAAGCTCGGTAGAAGAAGTGAACGCTCTATTAAAAAGTGCTTCTGAAGAAGCACTACAAGGCATACTCGGTTACGAAGAGCGGCCACTGGTTTCTATCGATTACAAAACCGATCCTCGTTCAGCCATCATTGATGCGCCTTCAACTATGCTGGTTAACGGCACTCAACTTAAGCTTTATGTGTGGTATGACAATGAATGGGGCTATGCCAATCGAACAGCTGAGCTGGTTCGTAAAGTCGGCCTCATCGACCAGAAAATTAATCACTAAGGCCATATTTGAAAACCATGAATATCAATAAACTCTCACCAGAAATTAAGCAATACCTGGTCGTAACAGGTAACTATTGGGCTTTCACGCTCACCGATGGCGCTTTGAGGATGTTAGTCGTATTGCACTTTCATGGCTTGGGTTACAGCCCGCTCGAAATTGCCATGCTGTTCTTGTTTTACGAGATCTTTGGTGTCATCACCAACCTTTTTGGTGGCTGGTTGGGCGCACATTTGGGGCTCAACAAAACCATGAATATTGGTCTGGCTCTGCAGGTGCTCGCATTGGCAATGCTGCTCGTTCCTGCCACTTTGCTCACAGTGCCTTGGGTCATGGCTGCTCAGGCTCTCTCAGGCATTGCTAAAGACCTGAACAAGATGAGTGCGAAAAGCTCGATCAAGCTGCTGGTTCCAAAAGATGCGCAAACTACACTGTATAAGTGGGTGGCAATTCTAACCGGATCTAAGAATGCCTTGAAAGGTGTCGGCTTCTTTTTAGGCGGCGCTTTACTGGCCACTCTCGGTTTTCAAGGTGCCGTTCTTGCTATGGCGCTAAGCTTGTTTGTGGTTTGGCTGGGTAGCATGTTTGCCTTAAAACAAGACTTAGGCAAGGCAAAGAACAAACCGAAGTTCACTGAAATATTTTCTAAAAGTCGGGCAATCAACGCCCTCTCAGCAGCTCGCTTATTTCTGTTTGGTGCCAGAGATGTTTGGTTCGTGGTTGCCTTGCCCGTTTATCTAGCGAGCGAGTTCGGCTGGAACCATTGGTCTGTAGGAGGCTTTCTTGCAAGCTGGGTAATCGCCTATGGTTTAGTGCAGTCCTTTGCCCCCAAGATTACGCAAAGCTCGACCAAGCGCGCCCCCGATGGCCATAGCGCGCTCGGCTGGGCGCTGCCTCTAATGCTGATACCCGCGGGCAT
>NZ_LWEY01001356.1:0-25101 GCF_001634935.1 Oleiphilus sp. HI0043
AATTATATGGCTTATACCGAGACTGTTAACCGAATACTTGATGCTGCCGAGGTTCTCTTTGCTGAAAAGGGCTTCTCAGAAACTTCACTAAGAATGATTACGGGCAAAGCCGGTGTCAACTTAGCGGCGGTTAACTATCATTTTGGTTCAAAAAATGCGCTTATCCAGGCAGTGTTTAATCGCTTTCTTGCACCGCTAAATGAGTTAATGGTTGAAGGTCTGCGCGAGAATAACTGGGACAATGAAGGTTGCACACCAAGTATAGAAGATGTTCTAAGGTTGTACACGAGTAGTCTGTTAAAGATACCTACACGCAATAAAAATGGTGTTTCTATATTTATGCGAATGCTTGGCCTTGCTTATACTCAATCACAAGGTCATTTGCGTAAATACTTAGAAGACGAGTATGCAAAAACTTTCTGGCCTTTCTTAAATCTGCTTAAGGATATTACGCCAGAGCTATCGACGGCTGAGCGTTTCTGGAGAACTCAATTTGTTATCGGTGCAACAGCCTTTACAATGTCCAGTATTCAGCAGTTATCTGACATTCTGTCGAATAAGCCGGATTCTGAGGTGGATACAGAAAAAGTCGTTAATTACCTTGTGCCATTTCTAGCAGCCGGATTGAGCGCAGCTCCTGTTAACTGATTTTCTGCTCGCTGCTCATGACATAGGGAGTGTGAAGTGAATGCCGTTTGAACCAGGACTTAGACGCTCGTTAGAGAGTGAATTTTCCCTTTGTCAGCCCAGAATCGAAGTTAATGTAAAGTTACAGCAGCTGACTTTGTTTAATGAAAACAAAGTGGCTCGTTTTAGTGTGTCCACCGCCCTTAACGGAGTTGGACAGTTTAGCGATTCAGGTTGTACGCCTTTAGGTTATCACTATATTCGCGCTAAAATTGGTGCCAATTCTCCTATTAATACGGTCTTTGCCGGGCGTCGCCCAACAGGTGAGATCTACTCAGCTAAGCTTGCAAATAATTTCCCCGAACGAGACTGGATTCTGACGCGCATTATGTGGTTAAGCGGACTTGAGCCTGGCTATAACCGCTTGGCTAAAGTTGATAGTATGAGGCGCTATATTTACATTCATGGCACCCCTGACTCTGAACCAATGGGGCAGCCTTTGTCTCATGGCTGTATTCGGATGCGTAACAAAGATGTAATGGATTTATTTTCTCGTGTTTGTGTCGGGACGCGTGTTTTAATTAAAGAATAGTTTCTTTGATAGAGTAATAGTGAATATGAAGGAAAACAATATTGGCCCGCTGATGCTTGATGTGGCAGGGACTGAGTTGAATGAAGAAGAAAAACAGGTCTTATCTAGTCCGGTTGTTGGGGGAGTTATTCTCTTCTCAAGAAATTACCTGAACCCTGGTCAATTGACTAAGCTAATCTCGGAGATCCGGGAGTGCTCAAGCAATCTTATTATCGCCGTTGATCACGAAGGTGGACGCGTTCAGCGATTTCGCGAAGGGTTCACGCGAATACCGCCAATGAGGTCTCTTGACCGGGTTTATCAAGAGGATAAAGCGCAGGGCTTAAAGCAAGCTTTTGATCTGGGTTGGTTAATCGCGGCAGAGCTAATTGCATTTGATATTGATATCAGCTTTACGCCAGTATTAGATCGCGACCATGGTGTTTCTGAAGTAATCGGCGATAGAGCATTTTCCTGCGATCTTGAGACGATTACTGCTTTATCTTCATCGCTGGTTTCAGGTATGAAAGAAGCAGGCATGGCTTCTACAGGGAAGCATTTTCCTGGTCATGGAGCGGTTGTTGCTGATTCACATCATGAGATCCCGGAAGACAATCGTAGTCTAGAGCAGATCATGCAAAATGATACGATTGTTTTTGAGCGCTTAATCCCATTAGGGCTTGATGCATTGATGCCTGCTCATGTCATTTATAGCCAGGTAGATAATCAACCCGCTGGCTTTTCCAATGTTTGGATGCAGGATATTCTGCGAGGAAAGTTTGGATTTGAGGGGGTTATATTTAGTGATGACTTGTCAATGGAAGGTGCTAGTGTTGCAGGCAGCTATGTCGCGCGTGCAGATGCGGCTTTGTCTGCTGGTTGTGATATGGTGCTTGTCTGTAACAATCCAGATGCTGCGCAAGAAGTGAGGCTGCATTTGGAATCTTTGCTGCAGCAAGGTGATCTAACCGTCGATAATCAAAGACTCAAACGAATGCGCTACCAAGCAAGCAAAAAACTAAGTATCGAAGATGTTAAGGCATCTGAGGTATGGAAGACCTATAACAAATAGCATCTTAATAAAAATTAGGGGTGGGGTAGTATGAATTGGAATATTTTGAATACCTTCTTATTAAATAGCGGGCTCGAAAACTTGCTTGTTCGTCAAGTTGTCGAGATTTCGATTATTCTATTGCTAACCGGTTTGATTAGTTTCTTATCTAAAGTATTCCTTAAGCGCGTTGAAGCGCAGTTTCTTAAAACGCGTAACTTGTGGGATGACACTTTACTTCATTCTTCACGATCACCGATAGCTTTGGTTATTTGGTTACTCGGTTTGTCCTGGATTGCTTATAGTGTTCAGCGTCAATCAGGTGTTGACCTTTCAGTATTTATTAGTAATACGCAACAAATAATCATCGTTTTTTGCCTGGTGTGGTTTGTTGTCCGATTTATTTCGGGCGGCGAGAAGATCGTTGTTTGTGGCGAAAAGATGAAGCAGCCAATGGATGAAACAACAGTTTCGGCTATTGGTAAGTTATTGCGTGCAATTGTTATTATTATTGGCGTATTAGTCGTGCTACAGACCATGGGTTATAGCATGAGTGGTGTCCTAGCGTTTGGTGGTGTCGGTGGTCTCGCCGTGGGCTTTGCTGCAAAGGATCTGTTGGCCAATTTTTTTGGTGGCTTAATGATCTACCTGGATCGACCTTTCAAGGTTGGCGATTGGGTTCGCTCACCCGATAAGGAAATTGAAGGTACTGTAATTAAAATTGGCTGGCGCTTAACCACCATAAAAACCTTCGATAAACGGCCATTGTATGTGCCAAACTCTGTATTTACGAACATATCAGTTCAAAACCCGTCACGTATGAGCCATAGAAGAGTCTATGAAACGATTGGTATTCGATACGATGATGCCGCCGCGCTGCCTCGTATTATTAGCAATGTTAAGGCTATGCTATTGCAGCACCCTGAAATTGATACCACACAAACCCTTATCGTAAACTTTAATGCCTACGCGGCGTCATCCTTGGACTTCTTTATCTACACCTTCACCAAAACAACTGATTGGATTAAATATCATGAAGTTAAGCAGGATGTCTTAATTCGTGTTTACGACATTATTGCAGCCGAGAATGCAGAGATTGCTTTTCCAACCTCTACTTTGCATATGCCAGAGGCCTTACGCATTGAAGGTGAGATAAAAGGGCAATCGCCACAAGACTAATAAGATGATGACTCAATTGGTTAATGACTAGCCTTGAGCTTTAAGTGGGAATTTATATGTTAGGAATTATCGGTGGAACAGGCTTTGGTTCAATGTCGGGTGCTGAGCTTGTAGAGCAGCTATGGCCAAGTACGCCTTTCGGAGAAACCAGTGGCCCAGTTGTGATAAGTGCACTAAACGGGCTTAAGTTTGCGTTCATGGCGCGTCACGGTAATCCTCACCGTATTCCTCCTCATTTGATAAATTATCGTGCCAACCTCTTTGCCATGAAGCAAGCAGGTGTCGATAGAATTATCGCAATTAACGCGGTAGGCGGAATTCATGAAAAGCTCGGCCCGGGTAATCTTTCCATTCCAGACCAAATTATTGATTACACTTATGGGCGTGAACACACTATATATGATGGCATTCATTGCGAAACTGTTGATCATATCGACTTCACCAAGCCGTACTCTGAAACATTGAGAGCAAAACTTCTTCGCTCAGCAAGCGCGGTGTCATTTGATGTCTTGGATGGTGGAGTTTACGGTGCTACTCAGGGGCCGAGATTAGAGTCATCAGCTGAAATACTTCGTTGTAAGGCTGAAGGCTGCGATATGGTCGGAATGACGGGCATGCCTGAAGCTGCGCTAGCAAGAGAATTGGAGTTGGACTATGCCTGTATTGCCTTGAGTGCGAATTGGGCAGCAGGTTTGTCAGATACGCCTATTACAATGGCAGATATAAAAGAGGCAGTTTCGAAAGCGTCAGCACGCGTAAGCGAGCTGATTTTTCAAGATCTGGGAAGTTTATAGTCGAGCAATTAAGCAGCGGGTTCTGTTAGCTGACAATGTGTGTCACACAAATCCCGCTGCTGCAGTTAAGAGGTGGTATTCGGGAATGTTTGTTAGCTTGCTTTCTTAGTTAGTTGGTTTTGATACATTTCTCGAATTTGCTCTGCTGAGTACTTGTCTACAGTTATGTGGTTAAATTCAACTAGGTGTAATGCAGGGGAGCTTGGTAGTTCTTGATCAATTAACTCGGTGCCATTCGAATTTCTTGGCGCTGTATTTTGTTTCGCTAAACGACTTGCTTCTTTAGATGCTTTTGTTGTCATATCAAACCTTCCAGAGAGAAAACTTCTTAAGCGGTACATATAAAATATAAACTACCTTGGCTGGGATTTCACTTAATTTTATTCATAGCCTTAGACTATTAAGTTCTGATTGATAATAAGTATAAGCCCTTTGCACAGAAATGGGAGTGCTTGCGTGTCGCTAATTTGTAGCAGTTTGTAAACGGAAAGAAAGTAGGTGGCTATGCGCAGTGTTGGCTTAGAAGCCCGACTTTTGGAGCCATTGATCCAGGCGATTCGCAAAGGCTTGCCTTTCTTGTTGGCCTAAGGGCGGTGGTCCTCCTGAATGAACACCGCTGGATCGCATTGTCTCCATAAAATCTCGCATATTTAAGCGCGACTTGATGTTTTCCTTTGTATAGAGCTGCCCCCGTGTACCGATAACCTTGGCACCCTTGGTAATTACTTCGTCGGCGAGAGGAATATCTTGAGTGATGACAAGATCATTTTTGTTCGTTTGTTGCACTATCCAGTTGTCTGCAACGTCAAAGCCACTACTAACCTGAATTGACCTTAGAGTCTTGTACTTTGGTAGGGGGATATGCTGATTAGCAACGAACGTGATCACAACATTGGTTCTTTTCGCAGCTTTAATCAAAATGTCGCGAATAACAACCGGGCAGGCATCAGCGTCCACCCAAATAGAAGGTAAAAGGGTGTCAGAAGTTCTGGTTTCATTTGTGCTTGATTTATCGTTCATAATAAGTCGCTAGATAACGCTAATAATAGTAGCTCTATCTGCTAGATCTCGGGCTCTGGCTCTAATTTATTAATGGTGACAATTAAACCGATTGCCGGGTGATCTAAATAATGAATTTCTCCATATTTTAAGCGCCGGCTTTGGTGTAAACGGAATACCTGACTAGGTATCCTGGAGGAAGAGTGCTTGCTTAAAACAATTTCGTCTGGCTTGTATGCTTGTAGCAATGAATCAGTTTTGTGTCGAATAGTGCTGGTCGAAAGTAGCCAGTCGAAAATGTTTCGCTCTGGATAAAACAAAAAACTGGTAAGAAATAAATCTGCTTCGATGTGCATGTATCGGGAACGTTTAATAGTAAGCGTTCCCTCTAGGTGAGTTTCACCATAATAGCTTTCATTTTGAACTACATCGGTCAGCGCAGATATACGAAGTGGGGGTAATGTGCTGCCTGGTTCCATGGCTTGTTGCCAAGCGCCATATTTAATGACGCGTACATCCCTACTTTTATTTAATTTTGAAAGCGCATCATTGAGTTGCATTGATGAACTATCAAGCTGTTCATATTGGAAGTTCGATAAGGTTTCTAAACCTTCGATCAAATGAGTGTATTGTGAATGCCGAGGTGGATTGTAGGGAACAAGATTAAACTTTCTATTCGCTTCGACATGCCCCTGGTGAGTAAAGAGAATGTATTCTACCTGGAATATTTCTTCGCTGAAATCTTCAGCATAAGCATGGTTAATCGTGAAAGACAAAAGAAATAGCGCGAGTATTCGAAAACAGAGCTTGTAGAGAGTATTCAATGTTAACACGTGCGTAAAAGCCTCACCTTCTTACAGGTTGGAGTGAAATTAGCTGAATACTACCATTCTCATTACTTAAAGCCAGAGAAATTTAAGCCTTGAATCCAAACCTTTCGAAAAGAAATGAGCTAGAAGAAATCACCGATGTAATTATTGAGTACGTCACCTTTTTGCACCTTTGGTTTGTCTGTACTCATGTCTACAGGTTTTTCTGTAGGCTCTACCGCTTCGGTAGGCGAGTGTGCCACAAATGCGGGGAGCTCGCTTGCTAAACTACTTTTCGTGGTGTGAACATGGTTAGCACCCTCTAAAGCAGTCACGCGGTAATAGTAACGCCCGCGATATGCTGCAAGGAAAACTAAGCAAAGTGTTAACAGTTCGAAAAGGTGAATGAGCATAATTGTAAGTTGGTACTCTAAGCAATATGTCAGTGTCTGCGTAAAAGTGAAGCGGTATTCTATTGAATAACGTGCATCAGATCAGCTAATTATAGTTGATTTTACAACTATTTTAAATTTGTGGCTGTGTTTTGGGCTTGTTAGTGAGGTGTGGTAATATCCGCGCCAAATTAATGGGGTTGAGGTTGGTAAGTTATGAGCGAAGAACAAGGTCAGAAACGTGTAGGGTTCGTTAGTCTGGGATGTCCAAAGGCTTTAGTAGACTCTGAGCGTATATTGACCAAATTAAAGCTTGAAGGTTACGAAGTCGCCCCAGAATATGATAATGCGGATGTTGTGGTCGTAAATACTTGTGGTTTTATTGACTCTGCCAAGCAAGAATCACTCGATGCGATTAATGAAGCGATGCGCGAGAATGGTAAGGTCGTTGTCACCGGGTGTATGGGCAAGGGGAGTGACGCAGAGCAGATAAAGAGCGCTTTCCCTGAAGTGTTAAACGTTAGCGGACCGGCCGATTATGAAAGCGTAATGGGCGCTGTTCACGAATATGCTCCCCCGTCGAAAGAACAGGAAACGCACTATAGTGACAGGGTGCCTGCTCAAGGCATCAAATTAACACCTAAGCATTATGCTTACCTTAAAATCTCGGAAGGATGTAACCATCGCTGTAGCTTTTGTATTATCCCTCATATGCGCGGAGATTTGGTAAGTCGCCCAATTTCTGAAGTTATTGAAGAGGCCAAACGCTTGGTAGAAAGTGGTGTAAAAGAGCTTCTTGTTATCTCTCAAGATACAAGCGCCTACGGTGTCGATGTTAAATATAAGCTCGATTTTATGGAAGGCCGGGCTCACGAAACACGTATGCAAGACCTCGCTGTTGCGCTAGGAGAATTGGGTGTATGGGTAAGAATGCATTACGTTTATCCTTATCCTCATGTTGATAAACTGATCCCCTTAATGGCAGAAGGAAAGATTCTGCCGTATTTGGATATTCCCTTCCAGCACGCTAGTGCAAAAATACTAAAAGCAATGAAACGTCCTGCGCACAGCGAGAAGGTCATCGATCGCATTCGTTCCTGGCGCGAGATATGTCCTGAACTTACGATAAGAAGCACCTTCATTGTTGGTTTTCCGGGTGAAACAGAGCAAGATTTTCAGGAGCTATTGGACTTTTTAGAAGAGGCCCAGTTAGATCGTGTAGGTTGCTTTACGTATTCTCCTGTAGAGGGCGCGCCAGCAAACGTCTTGGCGAATCAGGTCCCCGAAGAAGTGAAGGAGAGTAGGCACAAAAGGTTTATGGAAAAGCAGGCTGAGATTAGTGCCGAACGTTTGCGAGCAAAGGTTGGTTCATTGCAATGGGTGATCATTGACGAAGTGGTTGAAGAAGGCGCGGTAGGTAGGAGCTCAGCAGACGCACCTGAAATAGATGGTAACGTCTTCATCGATGGAGCAACTCACCTATGTGTCGGTGACTTGGTTAAAGTAGAGGTCGAAGAGGTTGATGAGTATGATATGTGGGGGCGCTTGGTTTAGAAGGAGAGGCTTCTTTCTTCCTATATCTAAATCAACGAACTCTTTAATTAGGTGAAAAAGTCGGCACGCAATCTGACCTACTTAAATAGCGGTTTCGACTAGAGCCTAGAAATGCCCTGCCCAATCTTAGTCAGCAATGTGCCAATTTCAGACCTTGGCACTTGCTTCAAGGTTGGCCGAAACTTACTGATTCTGAATCGTCGATTGATATCGGGAATTGGTGATTAGCGGACATAATCAAGTTATCCAGACAAACGCAACTTAGACAATAAGCTGCTTATATCTTAGTGCTCTGCTTTAATCTTACTGCATGCCATTAGCTGATGCTGAAACAGCAGTAGATTCAAACTGTCATCCTTCCTCCCAAGCAGAAATCGCCCATGCAACGCTGTTAAAAAATAAAACCATTAGATCTTCGACTCATTAGATCTTCGACTCATTAGGTCTGTTAGTCGCTGAAGTGTGATGCGCCTTTTAATTCTAGTATCCAGATAAATTTGTTTTGGCATTACTACTGTAGAAAAACAAGCTAGCCTGCACTCTATAACGCTAAGTGGTATGGATCTATCGAACCTAAACTATCCGGACCTAGGAAACGGAGCTTTACGCGGAAGGGGCGTTCAGTTCTTCTAAGTTTTTGTGTATTTTCATTGCATTTGAACTAGCTTGCGGCTAGCTTATAAAGATAAAACTAAGCATCAATTTAGCCTATGAACCCTGAACTTCTGTCTGCTACTTATCTAAACCATTTCTCGCGCTATGCCGAAGAGCAAGGAATTGATCTACAACCTTTCTGGAAACAGGTTGATCACAACGAAAGCGAGCCCTTCATTAAAGTGGATACCTTGAAACAGCTTATTCACTATATGTGGAAAAAGGGGTGTCCGCGTTCGTTAGGATTGTTTGTCGGTAGGAACATCAGCTTGTCCAGTCATGGCCATGTAGGCTATGGCCTGTCGCATGCAACCAACCTGGAAGACAGCCTGGTATTTCTTTGTGAATATTACAAAATTCGCGCACAAATTCTCAGCTTCTATATCGAAGAGGATGAAGAGAACATCTATCTCTGTATAAAACCCCTTGCCGATTGGGGAGACATTGATGTTGTTCTTTATGAGACGATTGCTGCGCTGGTTTTCAACATTATCAAATTTGCTATTGGCTCAAAAGTAGAAGAATGCGTTCTGGAGCTGCCTTTCGAAGAGCCTGACTGGAGTGACTTATATGGATCGTGTTTGCCGAAGCGCATTCGTTATTCAGACGGAGTTTTGCGATATGGTATGCCATTGGAGTGGAAGGCGATCACCTGCGTTTCAGCAGATCCGGTTACTGCCGAAATGGCCGCTCAACAATGTAAGAATGAGCTTAATCGTTTACTGGAATCACGCACATTATCAGACAAAGTGAATGAACTAATTCTTTCGAGTGTTCAGTTTGAACTATCACTCGAGCAAACCGCCAAGACGCTTTATATGTCCAAGAGCACCTTAATCAGAAAACTGAAGCAAGAAGGTAAGACTTTCAAACTTCTAATGGAAGACGCCAAGAAAAAAAATGCTCAATACTTGCTGAAGAAAACAGATCAAAAGATAGATGTGATCGCTTTACAGCTTGGTTACGAAGATGTGTCGAATTTTGGGCGCAGTTTCAAACGCTGGTTTGGCTGCGCGCCATCACAGTATCGAGAAGGGTAAGGAAGTTTATCGTTATTGACACTTATTGACCTGTCCTTGGCAACTCCCGCCATTCTTAGGTGCTGAGCACTCAGTTAACATCACCCTCATGATAACCATATTGACTCTAGATTGGGTGACAAGATGTCAGAACTAATATACGACTACATCATTGTTGGCGCCGGTTCGGCGGGCAGTGTGCTTGCGAATCGCTTAAGCGAGAATGAAAAGAACTCGGTGCTGGTACTTGAAGCCGGACCTGAAGACAAAAGTCCAATGATTAAAATACCCGGAGCTTTTGCTTACTTTATGTATAGTAAAAAATATAACTGGGGCTATGAGTCTGAAGCCGTTGCCGACATTCGTAAGGGGCAACCAATGTTCTGCCCCAGAGGAAAAACCTTAGGCGGAAGTAGCGCCATCAACGCAATGGTCTATGTTCGAGGCGATAAATCTGATTATGATCACTGGGAAGCCCAAGGAAATAAGGGCTGGAAATTCGATTCAATGTTGCCCTATTTTAAAAAAGCCGAAACAAATGAGCGAGGATGCAATGACTACCACGGCAGCCAAGGTCCTCTTTATGTCTCAAACACACAAAATACTTACCCCTTGAATGAGTGCTTCCTAAAAGGTTCTGAGCAAGCGGGATACCCTTTAAATGACGATTTCAATGGGCCTCAATTTGAAGGTGTGGGCTATTATCAGTTTACAATCAAGAATGGCGAAAGGTGCGGTGTCTCACGGGCCTATTTAAAGCCTGCTCGTACTCGAAAAAATCTGCACATACAATGTGAAGCCTTAGTTAATCGAATTATTCTCGAAGATAAAGAGGCCAAAGGTGTGGTCTATTCGCAACGAGAAAAAGAGTATACCGCTCATGCTAAAAAAGAAGTTATTTTGTGTGGTGGTGCGTTTAACACACCACAAACTCTCATGCTGTCCGGGATCGGTGATAAGAAGGAGCTCGAGAAAGTAGGTATAGCTGTCGTTCATGATCTTCCAGGAGTAGGAAAAAACCTTCAAGAACATGTTGATGCTTGTGTATTGGTAAAAAGCAAGAAAAAAGACGGATTTTCTATTACGCCATCCGGGTTATTAAAAGCCTTGCCAGATGCTTTTAATTACTTTACTGCTAAAAAAGGTAATCTTGCTAATTCGATAACCCAATCTGGCGGCTTCTTGAAATCTGGTCCTTCTGTTGAGGTTCCTGATATTCAGCTGCACTTCGTACCACTTCTTTTTGATGATTGCGGCAGAGATCTTGGTTTACTTTCGCAACATGGTTACTCCCTACATGTGTGCGTACTCAGACCGGAAAGTCGTGGTCAACTAAGCTTAAAGTCTTTAGACCCTCGCGATCGAATCAAAATCGATTTTAACTTCCTCTCTCAAGAAAAAGATCAAAAAGTTTTGGTTGACGGCATTCGGGTCGCGCGAAAAATCCTAGCATCTGAAGCTTTTGATGATCATCGTGGCGACGAAGTTCACCCAGGAGCTGATATCACCTCCGATGCAGACATTCTGCAAGCGTGCAAAGATCGTTTAGGTCTGGTTTATCACCCCGTGGGTACCTGCAAAATGGGTAATGACGATATGTCTGTCGTTGACGACCAGTTGCGTGTTCATGGCATCTCAAAGCTACGAGTAGTCGACGCATCGATCATGCCCACTTTAATAAGCGGCAATACCAATGCACCTGTAATAGCGATTGCTGAAAAGGCATCCGACCTAATATTGTCACCATCAACCATGCTCAACTAAATGATGAGTACAAATCACTTTTGTGAGCAATAAGTCTATTACGTAATAAAATACACAACTTTTGAACATTAAACATTCAAATAGTACACAACATAAGCACGTTTAAATCGATAAAAATAGAGGCAAACAAATGAACTGCGCGGCGAAAATTTCTACTCACGATACATCTATTGAAGAACGATTAACTATGCTTAAGTCAGCGGCTCGAGCTAATCCTTACCCTTCCTTCAATGAGAGGAAAAAAAATCTTCTAAATCTTCGTAGCCAAATTCAGCGTTACCAAGATGCCATTACCGCTGCAGCAGCCAAAGACTTTGGCTGGCGCGCACCAGCTGAATCTAAACTTATTGATGTGCTCGGGCCCGTTTTAGAAATCAATCATGCAGTTCACAAACTCAAAAAGTGGATGAAGCCTAGTCGTAGATCCACGGAGTTACTCTTCACAAGTAATAAAGCCAAAGTACATTACCACCCCAAAGGTGTTGTCGGAATCATCTGCCCATGGAACTTTCCCTTATACCTAGCGTTAGGGCCTCTTATTGCAGCTTTGGCAGCGGGCAACAGAGCGATGATCAAAATGCCGGAGAATTGCCCTAACTCAGCCGCATTACTGCAAGAAATGCTTAGCGAAATTTTTCCTGAAGACTTGGTGGATGTGTTGCCTGGTGACCACCCGGATGCGATGAAAATTTCAGAGCAGCCTTTCGATCATTTGGTGTTTACAGGCTCGCCTAAAACCGGGCGTATTATCATGAGTAACGCGGCTAAAAATCTGGTACCTGTCACTTTAGAACTCGGTGGAAAATCGCCGGCAGTTGTGTGTGAAGGCGCCAACCTGAATGATGCCGCTAAGCGAATTGCGCATGGTAAGGCCATGAATAGCGGTCAAGTCTGTTTAGCACCTGACTATGCGTTAGTACCTAGAAATAATATTGATGAGTTTGTTGAGGCCGTAAAGAAACAGTTTATAAAAATGCATCCCTCGACTTCCGGTAGTGAACATTACACCTCATTGGTAGACGACCGCGCAGACGAACGTTTCAGGCGCCTAATTGACGACGCGAAAGCGCATCGGGCAGACATAACCGTTTGCGGTTCTATTGGCAAGGGGCGGCAGTACCCGCTTCATATTGTAAAGAACCCTGATCTCAATATGAATTTGATGCAAGAAGAAATATTCGGTCCAATTTTGCCTGTGATTCCCTACGATAATATCAACGAAGTAATTGACTTTATAAACGACCGGGAACGCCCTCTAGCACTCTATTTATTCGGCCATGATAAATCCATACGAGACACAATTATGAAAAACACGCTGTCTGGTGGAGTAAGCATTAATGATTGGGGCTGGCATGCATTCAATCACGACATGCCTTTTGGTGGCGTGGGTAATTCAGGTATGGGCAGTTACCATGGCGAAGAAGGGTTTCGTGAGCTATCCCATGCCCGATCGACTTTTCAACGACATCGATTCTTTCCGATTGGTTTATTCTATCCTCCCTACGGAACCATTATTCAGAAATTATCGATGAAACTATTTCTAGGTAAGGCAGATAAAGAGCTGCTAGGCCCACCTAATCTAGATTCATAATAATAAACACCTTTGGGGTTACCGATGACACAGATAAACACAACACTCTCACGCAACAACCTAGCCGACTTTTTAGAGGGCTTTCTTCAAAAATACGCAGAAAAACCAGCTTATTCATGTCTCGGGCAAACATTATCCTTTGCTGAAATCGATGCTAAATCTAAGGCTTTGGCCTGTTTCTTACAGCAGCAAGAGAACCTAAATCAGGGTGACCGGATAGTGATACAGCTGCCAAATCTAAGCCAGTACCCAATTGCTGCTTACGCCGCGTTGCGTGCTGGTTTAGTCGTGGTAAACACAAACCCTCTTTACACGCCTAGAGAAATGCAGCATCAATTCTCAGATTCAGGTGCCAAGGCGATAATTATTCTAGAAGACCTGTTGCCCAACTTAGAAAAAATCAAGGGTGATACGGCGCTGGAGCTAGTGATTTCAACAGGTGCTGCGGATTTACTAAGCGACTCCCCGACGCCTGCTCCAGAGGGTTGCCACTCTTTTAGCCAAATCCTCAATGATTTTGATCAGGCTAAATTGCAAGCCCGTAAAGATATTGGCCCAGATGATTTATGTATGCTCCAGTACACTGGAGGCACAACTGGCGTTTCTAAAGGTGCTTGTTTAAGCCACCGAAATGTCATAAGTAATGCTAAACAATGTTTGGATAGACTTGCTACAGGGTGTAGAGAAGGGCAAGAGATATTTGTGTGCCCATTACCCCTCTACCATATCTATGCCTTTACAGTGAATATGATTATGTTTGCGAGCAAAGGCAATCTCAATGTACTCATTCCTAACCCTAGGGATCTTAACGCCTTTATTAATGCCATCAAACCTTTCGAATTTACCGGCATATCAGGGATCAACACTCTCTTCGTCGGTCTTTGTATGCAGGAAGAATTTAAAGCGCTAGATTTTTCAGCACTGCGATTGACCGTCTCGGGTGGAACTGCCTTAACCTCTAATGCCAGTGAAATATGGAAAGATGTAACAGGCTGCAGTATTTCTGAAGGCTATGGGTTATCAGAAACATCTCCGGTCCTCTGCCTTAATGAACCTGGCAATGAAGAAATAGGCACAGTTGGGACACCTCTTTCTGATACAGAAATTCAGCTTTGGAATGATGACGATCAACCCGTATCTGAAGGTCGCGGACAGATCGTCGCTAAAGGCCCTCAAGTGATGAGTGGTTATTGGAATATGCCAAATGAAACCGCAAAGGCATTAACTGAAGATGGCTTTTTCAAAACGGGTGATATGGGCGAATGGACTGATGACGGTAAGCTAAAAATTGTTGACCGTCTAAAAGATATGATTATTGTTTCAGGATTTAACGTCTATCCAAATGAAGTTGAAGAAGTATTAACCAGTTTTCCGCAAATTCTAGAAGCAGCCGTAATTGGTGAAGCTGATGACATTTCAGGTGAAAAAGTATGTGCTTATGTTGTACTAAAAAATGAAGCAACAGAAAAAGAAATTATTGAACACTGCCGCAAAGTGCTGACCGCTTATAAGGTTCCCAAGAAAGTGGTCGTACTAGAAGAATTGCCTAAATCAACTGTTGGGAAAATACTGCGAAGGGAGCTGAGACCTGCTTCCTAAATGACTTTAAACAAAGTCATCAAACAAAACGAGCCCCGTGATTTTGCCATAGATTTCGGTTAGCTATGTTTTGATATTTATTCAGGTTTTTAGGGTGCCCAAATGGCACCCTTTTTTTGTTTGAAATATGCTTTCGTTCCACTAAAACGACACGAATTGACTGTGACATGACACCTAGGGCCATAACCCTGGCCTGCGTCTCCCGATAAGATTGTTTTACTAACAATAACGGAGAAAATCTCATGTCTAAAGAAGCGGCAGCAATGCTTTCGGTCCCGCGCTCTCAAAGCGAGGGTGAAATCACCACCTGGATGTCATTAAAAAAATACGCTTACATCATTTCGCTGATTTTACCTTTAGCGCCTATCGGATCATGTTATCTAGCGGTTACAACAGGAAATGGCCTATGGTTATGGACAACAATCGTATTCTGGTATTTCGGAATAGCGGCACTAGATAGCTATTTTGGTGATGATGAAGCGAATCCAACCGAAAAAATGGTCGAAGAGCTTAAATCAGAGCCTTACTACAAAAAAGTGATGTACCTGACCGTTCCTTTGCTTTGGGCAGCGGTGATTGCATGTGCCTATACGGTATCTCAATACGAATGGTCCTGGTTTAACTTTATTGGTGGAGCCTTAACAGCAGGTTTAGCCGCTGGAATTGGCGTTAACCTTGGCCACGAGATGGGCCATAAGGTCAATGACCGAACGCAGGTGTTTTTTGCAAAGATGGCTCTAGCTTTACCGGGATATGGGCACTTTTTTATCGAGCACAACAAAGGCCATCACAAAGATGTGTCGACGCCTGAAGATCCTGCATCATCAAGAATGGGCGAGTCTATCTATCAATTCGTAAAACGAGAAGTGCCTGGGGCATTTCGCCGAGCATGGGAGCTGGAAAGCGCAAGGTTGAAGCGACAGGGTAAGTCAGAGTGGTCGTTACAGAATGAGATTATCCAGCCCGCTCTTGCAACTGTTGCATTGTACAGCATGCTGCTAGCTTACTTTGGGCCTGTGATGATTCCATTTCTGTCGATTGTGGCTGCATTCGGCTACTGGCAGCTGACGTGTGCAAATTACATTGAACATTATGGTTTGCTCAGGCAGAAGAACGAAAAGACTGGGCGATTCGAGCGCTGTCAGCCACACCATTCCTGGAATTCGAATCAGAAAATTTCCAATCTGATTCTCCTGCACTTACAACGTCACTCTGACCACCACGCGCATCCGACTCGCGCTTACCAAGTTCTCCGTGATTATCATGGTGTACCTTCTCTTCCTGCCGGATACCCATGGATGTTCGTATTAGCGATGATTCCACCGGTTTGGTTTTCGGTAATGGATCCGAAGGTTGTGAAATGGGCTGGTGGAGATATGGACAAGGTAAATATCGAGCCCACTAAGCGCGACGAGATCTTCTCTCGTCACCATCACCCTGAAGTAGAGAAGGCTGCCTAGGCAGGCTAAGTCTAACGGGATTAGAACACAATTACTGAACGGGTTTAGGTGCGTCCATGCTTGTACTTTCTTTATTGGCTCTGATCGGAGTCGCAGGGTTTGGCTCATTCCTGCTTAAAAACAGAATACAAAAACGAGCCATAAGAAAGTGGATGATCACTGTTCATGGATTAGCCGCCTCAGGTGCTTCGGTTCTGCTGATACTGGGTCTGTATGATGCGCATTCAGCAGATACTACCAACTCATGGAACTGGGTAGGACTTGTGCTCACTCTAGGTGTGGTCATTGGTTCGTATCAACTGTTCAGAAAAGTACTCAAAGGTAGGTCGAAACCTTTGATCTTGCAGTGCCTGCATGGTGTGTTTGCAGCGAGCGCGATATGCGTTTTGGCCTACTCGATGATTATTTAATACAACGACATATCAAAACTTAATAAAGGAGCAAAGACATGGCTCAATATGAATGCCCAGATTGTGGCTACATTTATGACGAAAGCAAAGGCGCTGAGCACGAAGGCTATCCTGCAGGAACGCTATGGAAAGATATTCCGGATGACTTTCCTTGCCCTGACTGCTTTGTGAGAGAAAAGCCAGATTTCGAAGAGCTGAAAGATTAATTGAGGAGCGATCATGAGCACAGAGAATTATAGAAAGTATTGTTGTATCACTTGCGACATGATTTATGACGAAGCATTAGGGATGCCCGAAGAGGGTATCGCGCCGGGTACACGCTTCGAAGATATTCCGGACGACTGGACCTGCCCGGAATGTTCGGCTTCAAAATCTGATTTCTATCTTGTCGAATAGGTGGCAGCCATGAAGCATATTATCATTATTGGTTCTGGGCATTCCGCGATTACGCTCGTCCGTGAACTTCGAGCGCACGGTAAAGCACTTAAGATAAGCTTACTTACGCAAGATTCAGGTGATTTGTACTACAAGCCAAATTTATCGAAAGCGATTTCAATGAATAAGGCGCCGCTTGATCTGATTATGAAAAAAAGGGAAGTTCTTGAACAAGAGCATGACGTTAAAATCATCCATCAGGTTCAGGTTGAAGCGATTGAAACAGACCAACGTTGTGTTCGTTACCGAGACTCTAATAGCGCAGTCAATGAACTAATATTCGATGAGTTGGTTTTAGCAACAGGCGCATCCCCGATGAATCTCGAACTAACAGATTCTCCACGATGCGTTTCAGTAAATAATCTAGCTGAATACGAAATGTTTAGAGCAGAACTCCAAAAACTTGATAAAAGCACGAGTCGAATCGCCATTATTGGTGCCGGTTTTGTCGGTATCGAGTTTGCCAGTGATCTGTGTAATAACGGCTTTCAGGTTGATGTTATAGATACTGCGAGCTGGCCGCTTAGCAGAAGTGTACCTGAGCAACTCGGTGAGCACATAATGAATGCGTTCCCAAAAGAACAAGTACAGTGGCACATGGAGCAGAAGGTAGGTGATGTTCAAGATGACGGTGATCAGCTTTTACTTGAGCTAGATACGGGTACCGTCATCCGCGCAGATCTTATCTTGTCAGCAGTTGGATTATTGCCTCGTGTTGACCTGGCTAAACAGGCTAATATCGAAATAAATCGAGGAATTATGACTGACGAATTCCTTAGAACAAGTCATCCCAATATTTACGCGATCGGTGATTGTGCTGAGACACTTGGTGCTGTTCGTTCGTTTATTGCTCCAGCAACCGCATCAGCAAAATGTTTGGCAAAAACCTTATGTGGGGAACCTGCTGCTTTAGTTCTGCCACCACAGGCTGTAGCGGTAAAGCTAGCCTATTCTCCCTTAGTGATATGTCCCAGCTACGAATCTAAAGGGGAATGGCGCGTGGAAGGCGAAGGTAACAGTTACGCTGCTCGTTATACGACTCAGTCCAATATTAGTGGCTTTGCATTGCTGGGTGAATGTATTGCTCAGAAGGGCAGTTTTATTAAGGAGATAGAACTTACTGGATAGGTATAATCTTTTAGCTCGAAGGGTGTCTAGCCCGCAATTTCGATGCGAATGCTGTATGAGAGTGTATGGATTGTCTAGATTTCTTGGATCTACCACCTATTTAGCCAATGGAAATGTTAAACCAATTGGTTGGATAGAGTTTTACGCGATGATAGTAATTTTTGTACGAAAGTGGTTTTGTAAACAAGTAACTTAGTGGCTACATTACTACAAGCAGTCCGCAGGATATTCTGTATTTGAGTCTATATTTATGTCCGCTTCTCTCACGTTACGGAATGGTGAAAAGCGGTCAGAAGATCCGATCCTATTCTCCGATAAATTTTACATTACCTACCAGAGGAATCCGCACATTAACAATGAAAGCTGATTCTAGATAATGAGCTTGTGGGAACGTATTTACCTATTTGTGCTTCAAAGGGAATTGAGGATAACCGCGATACCTAATTAGTTTGTCTAGTAAGTGATATTTGTGTGACTCTGAAGATGTTGATGGGTGTCTCATCTTTAGACTGACGCCAACGTTGCATATTTCTTTTTACTTTAAGTTCTATTATTCTATCTATAGAACGTTCGTTCTATAGATTTTGCTGGGATATAAAAAGAGAGAAATAAGTGGCCAAGTCCAAGTTTTCAACCAATGAAGAAGCCTTGAACGCTATCTTCAATGTATCCATTCCGCTTTTCGCAAAGCAGGGGTTTAGTGGTGTTTCAATACGCCAGGTAGCCACCGCCGTTGGCGTGAGTATCGCAACGATCTACCACCACTTTCCTGACAAGAAAGCGCTGTATCTCAGCAGTATCGAAGCTTCGTTTAAAGACATAGCTCCAAAGTTAGAAGCCGCTTTGCAGCCCGTTGGTAGTGAAGAGGAACAATTGAGGCGATTTATCTTTCAGTTCACGGAACTCATGGCAAACGACGAAAATCTTAGGCTCCTTCTACAACGTGAACTGTTAGAAGCTGATGAAGAAAGAATATCGCTACTCGCGAATAATGTTTTCATGGCGCAATGGGTAAATGTATTAAAACTAGTGGAGCGAATTTCTCCCAATAGCGACCCGCACATGACATCTATTTCTTTGTTCTCCCTTGTTTTTTATCACTTGGAATCTAAACCAATGAGGGTGTTTTTTCCTGGTGGAAAACCCGAGCATGATGACCCTGAATTCATTGCTGAACATGTATGTCATTTACTGAAAAATGGAGTGTTCCAATGAGTCTACGATTAGTAACACGATTATTAGCTGTTCTTGCAGCCGTCAGCATAGCTACGGCTTGCGGCGAGCAAAACGATACACTTCGTACCCAACTAGTGGCCGCCAAGCCAATTGAGGTCGATGCTCATCATGTTAAAGAAGATCTAGTGCCTCGATTTTATTCGGCAACAGGGTACACCAATGTATCTCGCAGTATCGAAATCAGTACTTCGCAATCGGCAACGATTGACGAACTGACAGTAAAAGAGGGTGACATGGTGTCTCAAGGTGATTTGCTAGTAGCCTTGGATGAAACCGAATTGCTTACCTCTATTCGTCGAGCAGAGAGTGCTATCGAATCAGCCAAAATTCGATTAAAGGATATGGCACATGATGTAGATAATGCTCGTCAACTGCGCGAAAAACGCGTGATTACTGTGGAACAACTTCGCAAGGCAAAAGTGCAACACAATCTTGCGGAAACTCAGTTGAATCAAGCGCAGAGTGAGCTGGAAAGGCAGCTTGCTCGGGAGCCTTATCACCGCATCAATAGTCCAATTGATGCACGCGTTATTAAGCGCTGGGTGAATCAAGGGGATTTGGCTGTTATTGGAAAACCTCTTCTTCAACTCGAAGCGATTGGTGGTTTGGAGTTTGAGGCTTCGTTGCCAGCAGAGTGGGGGCAGACTCTAAATATTGGTGACCAATATGACATTAAAATTCACAAGCGCGATGAACCCGTTAAAGCCGTTATATCTCATATCGTGAATAGTGTTGATCGTATTACCCAAACCATTCAGATCAAACTCGCTTTGCCTGAATCCTACAAACTTGAAGCCGGCTTATCAGGGCAGGTGGACTTCATTATCTCTTATGAAAAACAGATTCTTGTTGATTCTTCATCAATCATTAAGCGGGCGGGGGTGTTTGGTGTATACCGAATCAATGAAGGTAAAGCAGTGTTTACGCCGGTCAATTTTGAGCGGAAGTGGCAACGTTATTTGGTGGTTCTCTCAGGCCTCGAGCCATCGGATATCGTTATCACTAACCCGCCATCTTCCTTAAGAGATGGGAGTCCAGTGGTCTTTAAACCTAGCGATGCCTCAGTAAATAGTGCAGAGACCAAGTAATGGATAAGAGCCAAAATTCGGGCGGCAAAGCAGCTTCTAACAGCAGCTTTAATATTGCCCATACGCTAGCCAAAACCTTTGTTGAATCAAAGCTTGTATTGGCCATTATTCCTGCCGTTATCTTGTTCGGTTTAATGGGGCTGTTTGAAATTCCCCGTGAAGAGAATCCTCAGATAGTGATTCCCGCTGCCGAAGTCACCATTCCCATACCAGGTATGTCACCTTTGGAAGTAGAACACTTGCTGCTAACGCCGCTCGAAAATCATCTCAATACGATGCAGGGGGTAAAGCACACTTACGGTGTGGCAGGAGAAGGCTTTGCCAAGATTCAAGTGGAGTTCAAAGTAGGAGAGGATAAAACCGAATCATTCGTGAGGCTCTATGACCAGGTGGAACGATACAAAATTCAGTTACCGCCTTTAGCGGGCGAGCCACATATTCATCTGATGGATGTGGATGATATCCCCTTTATAGTTGTGACCTTGGCTTCTGACAAGTACGACCGCTATCAGCTCACACATATGGCTGAAAGAATGACCGAGCATCTACATAGTATTGAGGGCGTTGGGCTCAGTGAAATTCATGGTGGTCAGGAGAACGAAGTACGCGTTGAGATAGATCCCACGCGTTTACAAGCTTTAGGTTTGGGCTTAAATCAAATTAGAGCGCACATACAAGGCGCTAGTATTGATCACTCGCTTGGCTTTAAGGTGATCGACAAAGACAACCAGCATTTGCGAATTAGTCATAAGCTGGAAGACCTTGAAGAGCTTAAGCGATTGGTGGTGTTTCGTGATGACGATAAAGTCGTTCATCTACAAGATATAGCGCATATTACCACCGAGCCAGATACCAAAAACTTAAGCTTATCTCGCTTTAACTTTGGCCCCTCAGATAGTCGTTATAAACAGTACAAAGGGGAAGAGATGGCGGCTGTTCATATCGGTATCGCTAAACAGGCCGGTGTTAACTCAGTTCCTTTATCTGAGGCTATTCTGGAACGCGTCGCATCGATGCAAGAACAATGGATTCCTAACTCTGTTGAAGTAGTTACCACCAGAAATGATGGCCAGACTGCGGATGATTCTGTTAACTATCTTATTGAGCACCTCTTTATTGCAATCGCTGTCGTGAGTGTCGTGTTGTGGGTGTTTCTGGGGGGGCGCGCGGCGTCTATCGTATTCATTACGATACCTATCGTTTTCGCTCTGGTGATTGGAATCGACCTATTAGCCGGGCCAACTTTGAATCGTATGGCGTTGTATGCCTTGATACTCGCCTTGGGACTGTTGGTTGATGATGCCATTGTTGTCATCGAAAATATTCATCGGCATAACCAGTTACTCCCGAAAAATAGTTCTAAAGAGGCTTATTCAAAAGCCATTGTTAATGCCGCGTCTGAGATTGGTAACCCCACAACATTGGCAACAATTACGGTGGTTGCCGTATTCTTATCTCTGCTGTTTGTGACGGGAATGACGGGTGAATATTTTTATCCTATTGCGTTCAACGTACCTGCAGCGATGATCGCATCTCTATTGGTTGCGTATATTATTACGCCGTGGGCTGCCCGACGTTTCTTAACCGTCACCCACGAAGAACATAAAGAAATTTGGCTACAAACCTACTACAGAAGTTTGTTCAAGCGCCTCAGCCAAAGTAGGAAGTGGCGAAAAGTATTCTATCTGGGTGTGTTGGTCTGTTTGCTCGCTTCGTTACTGCAACCAAGTTGGCAATTTATTCGCTCGCAGGGCGTTGGTGGAGAACTATCGCCTATGGGCGTCAATTTAGTGTTTCTACCTAAAGATGATAAGAACACCTTTTTGGTGACATTTAAATTACCGGATGACACGCCCCTTGAGGAAACAGATCGCTTGGTGAGAGAGGTTGCGGGGGTTGTCCTTTCGCACGATGAAGTGGCGAATACACAAACCTTTGTAGGCGGCCCCTCCGTTATCGATTTCAATGGTCAAATAAAGGGAAGTGCAAATAACGTCGGCTCGCAGTATGCAGAAATGAGGGTTAATCTGAGTCATAAATGGACGCGCGACGATACTTCGATAGAGATTGTGCAGCAATTGCGTTTAGCACTTGCCGATATCATTGGTAATCACCCTGAGGCTACGGTTCAGTTATTAGAAGACCCTCCTGGGCCACCGATAAGAGCGACGGTTCTCGCTGAAATATACGAACAAGATAACGAGAAACGAGAGGCAACGGCCAAAGAATTAGAGACGCTGTTTAAAGATACCTGGGATATGGCTGAAGTGTGGACGAGCAATTCCACGCCTATTCAGGAATATAACTTCAAGATCGATCAACGCAGGGTTTTACTGGCCGGTTTAGATGTGCAGCAAGTTGCTGCTGCATTAAGCTTTTTTGTGCAAGGAGATATCGTGAATCACTTGTATGAGCAAGAAGCGAGAAATCCTATACCGATTAGGCTTGTCGTGCCTCATAACCAGCGCATTGTGCCGGAGATACTGGCTCAGACCTTTGTGAAAAATAAAGAAGGGGCATCCATCCCCTTATCGACGGTGATTGATATTGTTCCGAATGAGAAAGCGACACCTATTTTCCATAAGGATAATGAGCGAGTTTCTTATGTGGGAGGAGAGCTGGTAGATAGTGCACCTGTGTATGCAGTGCTCGATTTGGAAAAGAGAATCGAAGTATTACAAGTCGATAGAGAAACTAAAATTACGACGCGAAATCTGGGCTTTGTGCCTGATTCACCCACTACTTTGGATGACACTGTCATTCATTGGGATGGTGAATTGAGGCTGACACTGGATGTGTTTAGAGATTTGGGAATTGCGCTGGCGATGTCACTGCTTGCTATCTACTTTCTCTTAGTTGCTTACTATCAATCCTTTAGTTTGCCATTGCTTGTCATGGTATCTATTCCATTAGGTTTGATTGGTGTATTTCCGGGCCATTGGTTGCTCGATCAAGACTTTACCGCACCATCAATGATTGGTGTTATTGCTCTTGCGGGCGTTGCTGTTAGGAATTCTTTGCTGATCGTTGATTTTATCAGGGAGAGAATAGCCGAAGGCATGTCGCCAGAAGAGGCTATCTCAGATGCGGGCGCATTAAGAATTATTCCCATAACCTTAACCACCTTGGCCATTGTCTTTGGAACACTGGTAATCATCCCTGATCCCGTGATGGGAGGACTGGCTGTCTCCTTGATTTTTGGATCCATCAGCTCGGCGATTTTAACCGTGCTTGTTGTGCCGCTATTGTATGGGCGAAAAAACAAATACTGAATATAGTATGGCCCGATTTTTTCAATGAGCTGGAATTGAAAAATAATTATGTAGAGAGTTGATTATGAATAATCGACTTAAAAGTGCAGTGGCGCTAGATTTTGTTTGCGCTCAGCAATTGAAGTCTTATTTCTCTTAAAATAGCTAATGCGATAATAGGAAGTTTCTGGATAGTTTTGTGTCTGCTCTTCTCACATTCCCGATGTAACTGATCAGGTCAATATTGGCCTGAATATCCAAACTTTATTGTCGATGCCGAGAGTCCGACTTGCGGACATTTAGGCCTTAGTGAGCTCGTTAGTTTAAGTACAGCCTATATTCTAAGCTGTAAGGCCAAGTTCGAGCCGATACATCTTAGGCGTAGCTTATTAAAGTTTTGCCCTCATCTAGTTCTAGGTGAGGGGTATGGTTAAAACCCGACAGCACCATTCGGTCCCGCTTAATATCGAAACTAGCGTAGCTTGCGTTTTTAATCTGAAAGTTAATATCAATCATCTGCTCTACGCTTAGTCCCATCACTTTTCTTATCGCCATCGAAATTGCGCCACCTGAGCTGACTAACATAACGGTATCATCACGATCCGCTTGCTGTCGAATTGCCTCTAAGCCAGTTTCAATTCTGTACTCAAAGTCGCTCCAAGATTCATCTACCAGACCTACTAGGTCGTTATTCGCCCAGGCAAACATAGCTTTTTTCAATAACTTGAAAAAGGTGGCCGGGTTGGAGTCTCTACTTAAGTTAAACGCCTGGTCGCTATTAAGTGACAAATAAGCTTTTATCAATCCCTTAAAGTCGAATTCATTCCAGCGCGGATCAGTTTCGATAGCTTGATTATATTGCAATGAGCGAGTGATCGCGTCAGCGGTTTCAATATGCCTTTTTAAGCTGCCGCAAATAACTCGACTGGGCTTGATAGAAGTGCTGTCAAAATATTCACCTAGTAAATGGGCTTGTTTGTGGCCGAGATCAGAAAGCTGGTCATAGTCTTGCTTTCCTAAAGAGGCTTGTGCGTGCCGTGTAAGTATCAGTGTTGCCATTTAATCGCTCTAAGCATGGATAAATATTAGTTGGCAAAGTCTATGGAAGTAAGCAGTATTCAGCAAGTTTATTCAATTGATGGCAGTGCATTAGCTTGGATTATAGTTCGTGCGCTGAACAGTGTCTCCTTTAGTATGAGAGCCTGTTAACACCTTAAAAGACTCGTAAGAAAATCCACATATATAAACAAAGAATAAGTTTGATGCAGGTTAGGGGTAACGGTAATAAAAATACTTTTAAAATGTAAGGAAAGGTAATCTGGTACTAGATATAACTTTAGGTGAGCTACTTAAAAAATTGAATTACGAAGTAAAAATAGTTTAATCGATAAAATAACAGGAAGTACCATAATGTTACTGATTATTAAGTGGTTATTTCCATTTCGCCTATTATGAATAATGGGTATAAAGCACCTTGTTATGTTAATCAT
>NZ_LWEY01001357.1:0-2390 GCF_001634935.1 Oleiphilus sp. HI0043
ACCGATATCTTGCAAAATCATCTCGTGAATGGTTTTGGTGGTGAAGATACCTTTGCGTTGAATCGACAAACCGACCATCGAGCTGAAACTCATATCCTCGCCCACTTTCTTGATCTCGTCTATCGACTTACCGAAGGCATAGTAGCTCGCGACTAAAGCCCCAATACTGGTGCCGGAAATATAATCGATCTCTACATTTCGCTCTTCCAGTACCTGCAGCACGCCAATGTGAGCAATACCCTTTGCTGCGCCGCCGCCCAACGCAAGCCCGATACTCTGATTAAAAGGGTTCCATTTCATAAATTAAGTTTCTTATATTTGACCTGAGGCAATTCTAACCAGAGCGAGTTTCATTTACTATGATGTTTATCAGCTTACTAACAAGAATCGATATCCATGTGCACAACCTGCGGCTGCTCTACTCCCTCTCACTCTCATCAACATGAGCATGAGCACGACACTGACTCTAGGCTGATTGAGGTCGAACAAGACCTGCTTGCCAAGAATGATAGCTATGCGGAAAAGAATAGAGCCCTGCTTGCCTCAAATAAAGTGCTCGCTTTAAACTTGGTTTCAAGTCCAGGCTCCGGGAAAACATCCCTACTCACCGCTACGATCGAGCCCCTTAAGGGAAACAAAAGAGTCTGTGTTATTGAAGGCGACCAGCAAACAGATAATGACGCGCAGAGAATCATCGACAGCGGTGCCAAGGCAATTCAAATCAATACTGGAAAAGGCTGCCACCTCGATGCTCATGCGGTTGGACATGCCATGAAAAAGCTTGAGCTGGCAGAGCACGATATTCTTTTTATCGAAAACGTCGGCAACCTCGTTTGCCCCGCTGCTTTCGACTTAGGAGAACATAGCAAGGTCGTGGTCTTATCGGTCACGGAAGGCGAAGATAAACCGCTTAAATACCCTGACATGTTTAAAGCTTCTTCACTTATGCTAATCAATAAGTCTGACCTCCTTCCTTATGTCGATTTTGATGTCGATAAAAGCATCGAATATGCGCGTCGTATCAACCCGGATATTAAGTTTATCGTTCTATCCGCCAAAACAGGCGACGGGATGGAAGAGTGGTTAAGCTGGCTCAATCAACATGCACCAACAAGATAGTGACTCGGCAAGTATTCGCCTGAAAGTAAGCGGGCGAGTACAAGGCCTTGGCTTTCGGCCTTTTGTTTATCGGCTCGCTCACTCGCTTTCACTGACTGGTTCAGTACGAAATTCCTCCTCGGGCCTTGAAATTGTATTAACCGGGCAACAAGCCCAGCTTGATGAATTCCGTAATCAGCTTCTAGCAACAAAGCCCTCTGCGGCTCAGATGGAGAGTATTGAGCTTGAGCGTATTAGCCCTCAAATCTCAGCCACTAGCTTTTCAATCATAGAGTCAGAAACTGATTCCAATAGCCTATCATTATCGACAAATGCACCAGAAGTATCCCCTGACCTGGCACTGTGTTCCTCTTGTCTAGATGAACTATTTGACACAAATAACCGTCGTTACCTTCACCCTTTTATAAGCTGCACTCAATGTGGACCACGCTACAGCATTATTGCCGATCTGCCCTACGACCGAGACAACACCAGTATGGCAAAGTTCGACATGTGTAGTACCTGTCAGCACGAATATTCCACTCCCTCAAATGCCAAACGCTTCCACTCGCAAACCAATGCCTGCAATGACTGTGGACCACAATTAGCGCTAGTCGATAAGAAAGGTATTCGTTTGCCTCTAGAACAGAATCAGGCACTAATCGATTTTTGCGCCGAACAATTAAAGCAAGGCGCTATTATTGCTATAAAAAGCATCGGTGGTTTCCACTTAATTTGCGATGCCAAAAATTCTGAGAGTATTAAGCGGCTAAGAAAAGTTAAGCAACGCCCTGATAAACCCTTTGCCCTCATGGCCTTGAATACGCCTTCACTTGAGCCCATAGTCGAGCTAGACAGAGCAAGCCTTCACGAGCTGAATTCTTCTCACGCACCGATTGTACTTCTGCCTAAGAAAAGAACTTTAAAGCCTGACTCTAAGCAAGAAGAGGAAGATTGGCTCGCACCGAACCTAAGTGACTTGGGCTGCATGTTGCCTTATACCCCGCTTCATTATCTAATTTTTCATGCCCTGCTTGGCAGGCCAAAAGGAATAAATTGGCTTGAAGAAGCACAAAACTATCAACTACTCGTGACCAGCGCCAACCTTCCTGATGAACCCATAGTTTATGACAACGACAAGTGCATCGAGCAACTTGCCTCATTAGCTGACTTCGCCTTGCTAAACGACCGTGATATTCTCGCGCCGTCTGATGACTCAGTCATTCAGGCAGGTGAACCCAAAGCACTAATCAGACGCTCTCGCGGGATCGTTCCCACCTCGATAGCTTTGT
>NZ_LWEY01001358.1:0-849 GCF_001634935.1 Oleiphilus sp. HI0043
TATTAATTGCGTAGTCAAACCAGCCAGGAACATCCCGCCCCTTATCGATGGATTGGTAGCCTAGCCGCCCTAGTGAACGCCGATCTTTAATCTTTGAAATATCATTGCCGTAAGGTAGTTCGCCACTTAACATCTTGTAGGTCATGACGCCTAGAGAGAACAGATCAGACTTGCTTGTTCCGCTTTCCCCCAAAAAGTATTCCGGTGCAGTGAATTGAGCTGTCCCCATAATGCCTTCGTTTTTACTGATCACCTCAGTAATTCCGGCTACTTTTGTTGCGCCAAAATCTATAATTTTTACCGTTCCCTGGCTATCAATCATGACATTATTTGGCCTTAAGTCCTGATGCACCATCTCTTGTCGATGAAAGGCCTGAAGCCCCTTAGCAATTTGAGTAACGATCTCTCGCACTGTTTTGATGTCCGGTTTAGGGTTATCCAGCATCCATTGTGCAAGCGTCTGCCCTTCAATATATTCGTACACTAAATAAATAAAATTACGCTTTCTATCAGGTTCAATTGCTTTCAAAACATGAGCATTGCTCACCCTTTTTGCAATCCACTCTTCCATCAAGAAGCTTTCCAAGTAATCCGGGTTATTTCTCATTTCTGTGGAAGGTGTTTTTATCACCACCTTCTTTTTTGTTTGTTGGTCTTCTGCTAGAAATACATGGCTACGACTACTGATATAGATATCACGTAGAATCATGTATCCATCAAACTCTTTACGAGCCTCTAATCTGGGGGCAGGAGGCAGCTGAGTAAGCTGCTGTTGTAACTCACTTAACTCTCGCGCCGGTAAACTATCGATGCTCACGATCTGCAAAGTTAAATTGTCATCGCTGCCCG
>NZ_LWEY01001359.1:0-1049 GCF_001634935.1 Oleiphilus sp. HI0043
CGCTTGATTACCCTGACTCGGCAAGTGCAATAAAAATGGCTGAGTCTCTAGACCCCTCATACTGCCGGGTAAAGGTCGGGAAGGAACTATATACACGTTGTGGACCTCAGATATTGGAGTCCCTGCATGGTCTTGGTTTTGAGGTGTTTCTCGATCTAAAATTTCACGATATTCCAAATACGACAGCTAATGCAGTTGCTGTGGCTGCAGACCTTGGTGTCTGGATGGTAAATGTTCATGCATCTGGTGGACGGCAGATGATGGAAGCCTGCGTTTCCAAGTTAACTAGCTATCAGAAAAAGCCCTTGTTGATTGCTGTTACGGTGTTGACTAGCATGCAAGACGCAGACCTTCATGAGCTTGGTTTGGAGGTGTCAGCGCAACAGCAGGTAAATCGATTGGCCGAGCTCAGTAGAGATGTAGGAATGGATGGCGTAGTGTGTTCTTCACACGAGGTAGCTGAGTTAAAGGCTAACTTAGGGGCTGACTTTAAGTTGGTGACCCCGGGAATAAGGCCTGCATTTGCTTCAGTGGGGGATCAGAAGCGGATTATGACACCGTATGAAGCTGTTCAGGCTGGCTCAGACTATTTGGTGATAGGTAGGCCAATTACTCAAGCTGATGACCCAATGGATGCCTTATCAAAGATAACCAAGGAGCTGGCGCTTGGGTAAGGTTTCAAAAAGCTTGATAGCTTTGTTCTGTTTTGTTCCTGTTATGCTTAGTTTTGCCGGGCCGGAATCGAAACATGAAGCGTCAAGCACTTTGGGTTTTCCCGTAATAAGCTATCTAGCGCATATGCAGCAGACCTATACATTCGTATTGATAGGAGAAGCGGAACGGTCATTCCTATTTTTTGATGTCCAAGATGCAGCTTACATCCGACATCACACCCAGTCTAACAAGAGTAATTATGCAGAGCTTCTAACTCTGAATTATGAAAGAGATTTGCCTAAAGAGAAGGTTCACAATGCTTTGTCAGAAGGGCTTGAGAAAAATCTTTCAAATCACGACTTTCAGGCGCTTTCTCAAGAAATAACTAAGCTGGT
>NZ_LWEY01001360.1:0-624 GCF_001634935.1 Oleiphilus sp. HI0043
CGCAGACCTTATCGTCGTTTTCTGAGAAAATGGAAGGTGCCAGTGACATCAGTGATATAAAGTCACTCATTAGCCATCTGCTAGATGAAACCAAGAAGCGTGAAAGCGCTACACAGAGTATGCAAACTTCCCTTGAAAGCATGGCGCTTGAAATGAAAAAACTCAGGGCCGAAGTATCAAAGCTTAACTCTGAAGCAACAACAGATTCCCTCACAAAGGTGAACAATCGCCGTGCCTTTGATATGGAGATAGAAAACTTTATTTCTTCCAGCAAAGCCGAGAAGAAACCATTATGCCTACTGTTAATCGACCTGGATGATTTCAAGCGTTTTAATGAACAATTTGGTCATACAATTGGCGACAAAGTTCTTCGTTTTGTCGCGACACTCTTAAAAAACAACATTAAGGGCTGCGACTCGGTTGCTCGGTTTGCTGGCGAACAATTCGCAATTCTACTGCCTGAAACGGCCTGCGAAGGAGCTTACATTGTCGCTGAGAATATTCGTGAGCGCTTATCGAAACAAACTTTATCAGACAGCGCAGAAAAGATTGAACTAGGAACTGTCACAGCTTCGATCGGTGTCGCCGTATACAAGTATGGAGAGAGTGCAGAGCAGCTAATTC
>NZ_LWEY01001361.1:0-1503 GCF_001634935.1 Oleiphilus sp. HI0043
TGCTCACTTTTTCACCTGTTATTCTGCTGATCGTATAATATCGCAGGCACCGAATATGAACACTAGCTCTAGCATCATCCTAAAAGCGTCACCTTTATTACTACTGCCACTAATGGCTGGCGCAGAAGTTAAATCTCTTAGCAGTTCAGAGTTAACCGAAACCTATATCAAGGACTCGACAATTATTGTTACGCCTAAAAAGCAGGAAATTGAGACAACTCAAAAAACCTACTCCAGCCTGACAATTGCCCCGGTTGAAAATGTAGACCAGGATATGGATAAGCTAGGGNACCNANANANCCANGTNNNTGGNNNTGCCAGCTCTGTCCTACTCAGTGAAGAAATGCTACGAAATGCAGCGATTGCTTCAGCAACCATCGCGCCTATTGACGTTGTGATCCCAACCTACGACGAGGTTAACACTCGCACAATGGAAGAAGTCATGAACGATACACGCTACGCGGTACCCGAGGGTGATTTCGACTTTGTCTATATTGGTGGCGACGGTGCCAACGATCTTGGGCTAAGTAGACAGGACAATCAACTTACCTTTTCAATTGGCAACCTTCCTCAAATTGACAAGATTGAACTTCCTCACGGTATTGATGAAGGTCCGCTTCAAATTACCCCCCGCGTTGGCGGCGGATTTGACCTAACCATTAATATACCTGATCAAAATTAGTAAAAGCTCATATAGCAGTCTATTTTTTTCTAACCTAATAGGCTGCTAAACCCACCTTCTCACTTGTTCGCAATACTCCCTGTAACTCGCCCCAAAGATCTTTACCAAAGCACGCTCTTCGGGCTTTATTTGAATTGCCGTCATGACATAGACGTACAATGCAAACACTAAGAAGTTAAAAGGGTTTGCCAAATACACAGCCCAAGCAAGCAACAGCGCTGCCATACCCACATACATTGGATTTCTCGAGTACTTATAAACTCCATCAACCACAAGCGTGGTCGCATTTTCAGGTTTAATAGGGTTAACGGTTGTTTTATTTTTCCAGAAGCTAAATACCGCTGGCATTAAGAAAAACACAGACGCAAGCCCCAAGACAGCCATAACAATACCAGCCAAGAGCCCAAACCGATATAGACTCACTGAAATCAAAGTATCCAGCCCATACATAATGCCTGCTGCAATCAGTGTTTGAAGTGGTGGAGGAATCCGAATATTCACGAGAACATATACCTATAAGTTAACTTTTATTAGCTACTAACGGGTTCAACTATTGCAATGATTAAAATGCTAGTTTAGAGTAGCGCACCTTTCTGGGAGCGTAACAGGGTTTACACCATTTGCGAAGCTAGAAAGTTCAAAACGGAGAGGTGTCCGAGTGGCCGAAGGAGCACGCCTGGAAAGTGTGTATACCGCAAGGTATCGAGGGTTCGAATCCCTCCCTCTCCGCCAATTAGTTTCCTAACAACACCCTATCAACAAACAACCCTATCAAATGGTTAGATTCTGGTGTTTCTTGGGCGCTTTCTAATACCTCTGTT
>NZ_LWEY01001362.1:0-1402 GCF_001634935.1 Oleiphilus sp. HI0043
CCTTTACTAGTTAAAGTAGAGATCATAACGACCGGCATGGGACGCAATCTCATCAAATTTCGCAGAAATGTAATGCCATCCATTTTTGGCATTTCAATATCCAAAGTCAGTACATCTGGACTGAACTGCTTAATTTTCTCACGAGCATCAAGCGGATGCTCAGCGACAGCCACAACCTCAAGGTCTGGTGCCGAGCCAATAATTTCAGATAAAACCTGCCTAATTAGCTCGGAGTCATCAACAATTAAAACTTTTATCTTACTCAAACCTACTTCTCCACGAAAAGTACGACATATTACTGCGCGAATCAGTCAAACAACTCAACACCACCGCTTGGTGCGGACTTTTGCTTCAAGTCATTGCTATAGCTAATCTCTCTTTGCAAGACTGTATCGTTTGTTGTTTCTCTAAGCTTTCTTACTTTAAGTGCACCGGTATCGGGAAAATACAAGACCTTTCTCGGGTATATATCACCAACATCTTCCGCTGCTAGCTCAAAATTTTCTTCGTAAATGTACTTTCTTACGTACGCTATATTTCGCTTACCAATGTCAGTCATGTTGCTAAGAACATTGCCGCCACCAAAAACTTTGATTTCGAGATTTCGACGCGTACCACCAAGCTTTAGGATTTCGTTAATAAGAAATTCCATCGCCCAGTTTCCGTACCTGGAGGCACTGCTTATTTCTGAAGCTCCCCACTTTTCCGTCGAATGAGCCCCTTGCTCTGGTAACATAAAGTGATTCATTCCACCTATACCAAGTTGCACATCTCGAACACAGGCAGAAATACAGGAACCCAGTACGGTAACAATCATTTCTCCAGTTTTGCTCACATAGAACTCACCCGGCATTATTTTAGCAGCGGGAACATTCATTCGCTTATCCCAATACCTGTTCACATGCTCAAAGCCTGCTAGGGGTGGTGGTAAAGTGTGATTTTGTGACATTTACTAACTATCCTACATTAACTGTAATATTGCTGCCCTGAACGACAATCAACATTCAATACTAAGAAATTTTCTGGTAGATGGTCTTACCTATTGGCTTAAACCTTGTACATACTCTACTCAAGCTCTCTGAGTGACCAATTATCAAATAGCCCCCATCTTTAAGCATATCGGCATACCTGTTGAACAAAACTGCTTGAGTCTCTTCATTAAAGTAAATAACGACATTCCGACAGAATATTAGGTCGAACGGGCCTTTCATTGGCCAGCGTTCCAATAAGTTTAGGCGCTTAAATCTAATTAACTCCTGCAAATCAGGTTTAACCTTAACGATATCCGGGTGGTTCTTATCAAACATGAACCACTTCCGCTTGATCTCTTGAGGAAGCGATTCAATTCGCTCAACCCCGTAAACACCTTGCTGACCTTTTCCCAAAACTTTGGAATCTAAGT
>NZ_LWEY01001363.1:0-1703 GCF_001634935.1 Oleiphilus sp. HI0043
ATGGGGCCATGCGCGGAAAGCGCGGTTGCCAGGGGATGCAGACCGCCGCTTTGCCTGAAGGTGATGTAAGAGCGCATGCGCATCATCGTTCTCGAAGTGCAAATACGCCAGAACCTATTGGCTACGGTAAAAGACAAAGGCATTCGGCGCCGGGTGAAGCAATCTATCGCGAGGGTAGTTTGACGGCTACGTATCTACACTTATTTTTCCCTTCTAATGCAGAAGCCATCGCAGCGTTGTTTTTGGGCGTGACGACATTTTCGGCTACAACAGAAGCTGTTAACCGCACTGAAAATGCGCTTAGTTACAATATGCTCAGCAATAATGAGCAGGCTAGGTAAGCACTATGTGGCCAGAGAGCAGTGAACAAGCAAAACCTTTGCGCAGCGGCTTAACAACCGGCTCTTGCGCGACGGCGTGCTGTGTTGCTGCTGCCCAAGCCTTATTGGCGAACAAACATCCCGATGAGGTTGAGATCACTTTGCCGAAAGGTAAAGTCGTCTCTTTGAAAATCGAAGGGTACGAGTCACTTGAACCTGAAAAGAGTGTACGCACCGCTACCATTAAAGATGCAGGAGATGACCCTGACGCGACTCATGGGGCGCTGGTATTTGTAGAGCTGTACTTAGAGGAAAAACAAGGCGTGCAATTTATCTCAGCGCAAGGCGTGGGAACGGTTACACGAGAAGGTTTGGTGCTTAAGGTCGGCGAACCTGCGATCAATCCCGTACCGCGAGAAATGATGCAGTCACATTTATTGAATGCGGCCAAGGTATACCAATATTCTGGTGGTTTTAAGGTTGCTGTCGGCGTTGAAAACGGTGAAGAAATCGCACTTAAAACCATGAACCCGAGGCTCGGTATTATGGGTGGTTTATCTATTTTGGGAACCACCGGAATAGTTAGGCCGTATTCTTGCGCCGCCTATATTGCATCTATCCATCAAGGTGTAGATGTAGCGGCTGCAAATGGTATCACGCACATTGCGGCTACCACAGGCAGCACCAGCGAAGAAGCGATTAAGACGCGATATGAACTCAACGATATGGGGTTGATTGAAATGGGTGATTTTGTGGGTGCGCTGCTAAAGCACTTGCGAAAAGTACCCACCTCAACATCGCCCATCAAAAAAGTCTCTATTTGTGGTGGGTTCGGAAAAATAAGCAAGCTGGCAAATGGCCACATGGATTTAAATAGCCGTTCTTCGTCCATTGATTTTGAGCAGCTTGCTCGAATCGCGAAAGCGCAGAAGGCAGACCAAAGCGTGCTCGATAAAATCCAAGAAGCGAATACAAGTATGCAGGTATTTCAGATTTGTCGCGATGCCGGGATACTGATTGGCGATGAATTATGTAAAGCAGCACTTAACGAAGCGCGTCGCGTATTGAGAACACTGCCTGATAATACAGTCACCTTGGAGGTGTATTCTGTTGATCGACAAGGCCAATTTATTGGTTTTGCCTCTGAGGAAAGCCCATGAAGATACTCTTGCTGGGCGGAACGGCAGATGCGCGAGTTTTTACGAAGCGCGCCTATGAAAAGGGTTTGTTTAATACTAACGATCATTCGCTTATTTATAGCGTGGCAGGCTTGGTTCGACAACCCGACGTACCCTGCGAAGTCATTTCCGGAGGCTTTACACAGTTCGGTGGTTTAAAGGCATATATTAGATCGGAAGGCATCGGTGCTGTGTTGGATATGAC
>NZ_LWEY01001364.1:0-1132 GCF_001634935.1 Oleiphilus sp. HI0043
TTGGCTAAGTCGGGTAGTGAGTCTTTGTCTATGTAAACATGCCGCGATGCTTGCTTTAAGCGGGTGCCATGGCAGCTTGGGCAAGGTTGGTTGTTTAGGTACTTGGCAAGATCTTCCCGAACCATATTTGATTCGGTTTCTCGATAGCGTCTTTCGATGTTAGGGATGACGCCCTCAAAAACGTGTGAGCGCTGTACGCTGTCGCCACGACTATTGACATAGGTGAAGGATATTTCTTCTTCTTGGCTTCCGTACAATAGGATTTGTTTAAAGCTATCAGGCAGCTCTTCATAGGTCTGCGAGATGTCGACATTATAGTGTTCGGCAACATTACTTAAGAGTTGAAAGTAGTAGATTGTGCGTCGATCCCAACCTCTAATTGCGCCTTCTGCAAGTGTCAGGCTAGGGTTGTGTACGATTCTTTCAGGATCAAAAAACTGATTAACGCCTAAGCCATCACAGGAGCTACAGGCACCGGCAGGATTGTTAAAAGAGAACATACGAGGCTCAAGCTCACTAATCGCATAACCACAATGTGGGCAGGCAAATCGTGAAGAGAAAATGATTTCATCCTGGCTGTCGTCTTCCCCCATTGGGGCAACAACTGCAATGCCATCTGTAAGAGCAAGGCATGTCTCAAAGGATTCTGCAATACGTTGTTGGATATCGTTGCGAACCTTAAAGCGGTCAACGACCACCTCAATGGTGTGCTTTTTATTCTTCTCAAGCTTAGGCGTGTCATCGAGGTCAGTAATAATGCCGTCAATTCGGGCGCGAATGAATCCCTGGCTCAAGAGATCTTGGAAGACATGAAGATGTTCGCCTTTACGGTTTTGGACAATTGGGGCGAGCAGCATAAGCCTGCTTTCTTCAGGAAGCTCAAGCACTTTATCAACCATCTGGCTAACAGTTTGCGCATTGAGTGGTGCGTCATGCTCTGGGCATCGAGGTTCGCCTGCGCGAGCGAATAATAGTCTCAGGTAATCGTAGATCTCAGTAATCGTACCGACAGTAGATCGTGGATTGTGAGAGGTGGATTTTTGCTCGATGGATATGGCTGGAGAAAGACCTTCAATATGGTCGACTTCAGGTTTGTCCATCATCGACAGGAATTGACGAGCGTAAGTCGACA
>NZ_LWEY01001365.1:0-1639 GCF_001634935.1 Oleiphilus sp. HI0043
AAGGTGACAACAGGCAGAAGTATAATTTGTTCGAGTGGTAACTTTACGCATTTTGGTTTGAAAGCGTCGGTATAGAGGTTTACTTGTTGCATATTGCTCTACCCCTCTCTCAATGCACTGGCGAGCGCGACAAAAGCTTGAATTTCTTCAAGGCCCAGATTTGCCTCGTCCTGCATAAACAAGGACATATCAAGCGGTTCGACTCTGGCGCCAATACTACCACCAAGCATATTTGCTAATGGCATATTGGGTGCAGGGCCCATCAGTGCAACCGTTTGCGGAGGAACTTGAGCCATCTGGCTTTCAAAGTAATCAAATGAGCGCTGGATTTCTAAAGATAATTGCTGAATAACCGAGTTTTGCTGCGCGACATCGTTCAGCGCTTGTAAAGAAAAGTCAAAATGCCTGGAAAAGTAAAGCGTGTCACCTTTAACCAACACAATCATTCCAGCACCGTGACGAAGATATAAAACCGCAACGGGTCTTTGATCATCACCTGCTAGTCGCAAGGCAATATTCCTAATCGCTAGCTCTGAGATCTCAATTGTTTCTAGTTCCAAACCAGACTTATTGACGAGATTCACGGTATCCTGGATTAAAGCTGACCGACTGGAAACAACATTCACCTGTTCCGGACGTCCTTTTAGGGCATCCTGAGGAAAATCATAGACATCCAGCACCGCATCGTTTACGTCATAGTCGAGTAGGTCTTTTAGCTTCCAGCGAACGGCATCGACGAGTTCACTCTCTTCAACTTTTGGCTTCTCGATAGGGTAAACTCGATACTGATCTGCCGGCAAAACGACGCGACAAGTTGCACCGTCGAGGCCATGCTCTTCAACAAGTGACTCCAGCACTGATACACGCTCTGCCGCATTGCACTCACGATAATCACACAATGTAATGAGCGCATTTTTGCCTTCATTTTTCGAAGCGACAGCAAGAGCTATACCGCTGGAGCGAACTTCCAGCCCTACTACTTGAGCTTTCGATTTCTTTTTAAATAGCGAAAACAAATACCTGCCCCTAGATCTAAATAAGCCCCTGAATCGGAGCGCCACCAGCCTTTTTAAAGCTTTTAGTTAGAATAGTTCAGTAAGTTACTGTTTGCAAAAGTTTTATACCACATAGAATTCAACATTAAGACCCAGACTCAGCAGCAGCGAATTTTAAAACTGTAAATGCAAAAATCCCCACCAAAGGCGGGGATTTTTTACTTACTCTGATGCCTGCACAAAATTTGCGGCATACATAAGAAGCTTAGAAGCAACTATTAAACAAGGTTTCGCCATTTAAGCCCTGCTTCTCAAGGATATCTCTGAGTCGCTTAAGTGCTTCAACCTGAATCTGACGAACTCGCTCGCGAGTTAGACCAATCTCTTTACCAACCTCTTCCAAGGTGCTCATACGGTAGCCACGAAGACCAAAGCGACGAGAAAGAACTTCTTGCTGCTTACCAGACAACTGATCCAACCAGCCATCAATGCTACCTTTAAGGTTACTATCCTGCAGCAACTCTGCAGGATCAGACGCTGACTCATCAGCAACTGTATCTAGTAATGATTTGTCGCTACTGCCGCCGATAGGCATATCAACAGAGGCAACACGCTCGTTCAAGCCCAACATGCGCTTAACATCA
>NZ_LWEY01001366.1:0-1994 GCF_001634935.1 Oleiphilus sp. HI0043
GCGCTAAGGTACCTGCCAGAATAAGGGCATATAAGCAGGATTTTGAGTTAATAAGTAGTTGGTGGTCAGAATGTGCCATGTTGAAAATGTTGCTCGTTATGTTCTGGTCGTTGGCTCGCCAAAGCCTTGTGGTGTCTTTCCTTGCAGGTAATATGCAAAGGCAATTATTTCAGCTATTACCCGATATAGAACTTCGGGGATTTCTTCTCCCAGTTCTAGTTTAGACAAAATGCTGACTAATTCACTATTTTCGTATAAAGGTATGCCGTGCTCTTCGGCAATGCGCATTATTTCCTCAGCGAGCTCATTCTCACCTTTGGCAGTAAGTTTGGGCGCTGAAACTTCATCGTACTTGAGCGCGATGGCTCTTGTTTTCGAGCTGGTTTTGTTATTGTTGTTCATGCTTGAATATCTACCAGGCTTTGTGTCAACTTGGTGGCCTGTTGTTCTGGTAGGCCTTGTTGGCAAATAATATCGCCTACTTCTAGGCCTAGCTCTGAAAGCTTTTCCTTAAAATGTTTGCTCTCCCTTTGCGCGAGCGCGAAAGTATCGGCTTGATCTGCCCAGATAATGGATGAAATAGAAGGAGGGAGCAAGCTTACTTGAATATATATTGCTCCCAGGCCTTCTAAGTCGAAGGATAGTGATATTTTCCACTGCAATGCTTTGTCCTCAGATTCCTCTTCCTGGTTCTGAGTGGCGCTTTTTTCCTTATCGAGTCTCAGGCTGAAGGTGGTGACCCCTTGGTTGACATTCACCACGGGCAATTCAAAAAACCATGATTGAAGTGTATTGCCGTCACTGGTTTGGCTTTGAAAGAGGCTGTTCAACTGGTTGAACTGAATACGATTAAGCATTCCGGCAAGTATTTTCAAAAGCTGCCCGGTAGAAAACTCTTGCTCGGCAAAAAGAGCTTTGGCCTTCGCTGTTGTGTCGGACTGGATGCGCGGAAAATTAAAGGGAGTTGTTAATAGTTCAGGCTCTAAAAGGCTGCCAAGGAGTTTCTCTATCGCCTGGTTTTGTTCGCCGCTGCTATTTGCGGCAGGTAATAAGTTTCGGCTAATGCCTAGCAGGGTCGCTTTTAAATCGCTTGATATTGTCTTGTCTTGGCTTGGATCGGCTGCCGTGTTGCTATGTTGCTTTACAAGTTGCTGCAGCATGTCTAGTGCTTGCTTCGTGACTGCAGAGCTTGTTTGGTTGGTATTTTGAGGAGAGGGGGTTCCAGAAAGCGGGTTATTGGCAGTAGGTTTGGTCTGGTCTGCTTGCGCTAATGCTATTTTGTTCAAGGTTTTGAGGTTTTGGAGTTGCTCGAGTATTTGTTGTTTGTTGGTGGTGTTACTGAGCTGTGACTCCATGAAAAGACCGCTGTGTTTTAAGGCGTTTCTAATTGTGTCAGGAGAGCTTAGAGTGTCGCCTTGACGGCTGGCTTGAGAGATCTGCTCTGCGTGAGGAAGAGATTTGATCAGTGTTGCGATGCTTTCTAGCGCAACTTTTCGAGTAAGCGGCGATGAGCCTTGTGTAGGGGAGAGCTGGGTTTGTTGAGCGCTGGCTATCTTTGTTTGATTTTGAGAAATGGGCGGCGTTTGCGAAGTCGCTTTACTCATCTCATTCAGGGCAGCGAAGCCGGTACCAAGAGACAGTTGCTTCGGTAGCAGTTTTGCTAAGGTGCCTAATAGTATTTCGGTATTGATGCTGCCTTTGTCTGCTGGGATTTGAGCTGTGCTTCTATTAGTCGGACTGACAAGGATCAAAGCCTTGCTCTGTTTTGTTGATGAGCTTTCAAGCTTGACTAATAGCGTCTGACCTATCTCTAAAGGAATGCTGCTGGTGGTTGTGACAAGTTTGCCATTAATATTGAGTAGCCATTCTTTACTGCTGTGAGTGTTTACTGTGGCTGCTTTTCCTTCGATTACCGGCTGTTCCTGGTTAGTTTTGGGGGGGGGTGCCTGAACAGTTGCCTGGTATTGCTTACCGGGTACCAGTTTAAGCTCTTC
>NZ_LWEY01001367.1:0-24746 GCF_001634935.1 Oleiphilus sp. HI0043
AGCACTTCTCGCACCAACTAACATAGCCGCCATTGCATAAGGTAAAACCCATAAGACGCTTGCAGGTCCCTCTAAAGACCTATTCATAAAATCTACATAGCAGACCAGAATTAAGCTAAGAGCGAGAAAGAATAAGGCCGCCCCTCGTAAGTGTTGCTTTTTCCACATAATCAACAAAGAAACGGGCTGCAGTGCGATCAGGAACATGGTTAGAACTCGCTCCCAAGGCAAGCTCTGTTCTACCATTAAAGTGAATGTCATACCAACAATTGAAAAGAAGCTCAGTATTAACACGAAAATAATGAGTGTTCTGGCTTGGAGAGCTTGCGATGAATCGGCGCGCACAGCTTCAGGAATGCAGGCATCAACAAAACGGTCAAACTTCCCCACAGGCGAGGTGGGTTGACTAACTTTACCCTCCTGGTTCATAGCCTCTTCCGAGGAATCCTGTTTATGTAGGGAATACTTCGCGTTCAATGCTGACGACTCTAAATGAAATGTGTTCACTAAAGGATAAGCGACAAATCATGTATTCGCCATATTTACAGAGAGAGTCAATAGGCAAAGCATTAGCTTCGATCTTTGCTATGCTTATACAAGTAAGAATCGCCTTGCCTTTAAACAAAGAGCGGAAGACAGATCCTATGAAAAATCTACTATGCACACTCTTATTGCTACCTTGTTTTCTTCATGCCGAAAGCCTACTTCCCCCACCTTCAGGTGAGGTTATTCTCGAAGTCATTGGTGACTTAAAGCTTAGCAACACTTGATGGCGAAGCTCACTTTGACCGAGGGATGATTGAGGCACTACAAACGTCAAGCATTGTCACCGCCAATCATGTACTTTCCAAACCAACAAACTACAAAGGTCCAGTTCTAGGAGACCTACTTAATCAACTTGGCGCTAGAGGGGACAGTGTTTTTGTTACTGCGCTTGATGATTACACAGCCGAGTTAAAACGCAGCGAAATAGAAAAGTATGACGTACTACTAGCAACCCATGAAAATGGAAAAATGATGACCATCGATGACAGAGGACCGTTTTTTATTGTCTTCCCCTTTGATAAATATAAAGAGTTGAGAAGAGACCTCTATTACAACATGTCCGTCTGGCAAATAAAATCTATCGAAGTTGAATGAGCAAACAACACAAAACTCTATCAAGTCGAATAGCAACCCCGAAAACTTTAGTTGCCATCTTCGTTCTTCTCGCGCTGATTATTTTGGCGGGCGTAAGTTTTTCTATCAATTCAATTAAAGACATTAACAACGATGCAGTTGAACCTTATCTGGCGATAATTAATAACAATCTCGGGGTTAACCCCAAATTGCTAAAAATCATCTCCCTCATTCAGGACTACCAGGCCGAAACAAGTTCAAAAAACATTAAGAACCTGAAAAAAGGTTTTCGCATTATGCGCGGCAGTATACTCAACGACCTTGATAGCGAAAAAACAAAAACTTTACACCAAGAATTTGGCGACCTCGATAAACTCAGCAAAATCACCTCGACACTTAAAGGTTTTGGGGAGCCGATTGCACAACTCCATGAAGAGAATCATGCAACCAACCTTAAACTAGTCAAGTCGCTACGTAAAAAGCTCGGCCGTTTATATAACAAATGGAACGTTTATAGCCGTAAAGTGATTCAGGAAGTCGAGCATGCGCAAGCGAAAACATGGACAAGCTGGAGCCATCAACTCAAGTTGCAACTCTACTTTTTACTGGTCATCGCCATCACGAGTGTTATCGCCATCGCGCTAATGTATCAATTATATATCAGCCAAATACGCACTGGGCAGGCACTTGAGCGTCGAACGCAGGAACTTGATGAGGCCAAGACGATGGCTGAGCAAAGCACTAGAGCAAAATCGCGTTTTCTCGCCAATATGTCACATGAAATAAGAACACCACTAAACGGCATCATCGGTTTGAGCAAACTGACTTATAACCGTATTCAGGACAGCGAAGTCAAAAGTTACCTTGAGAATGTTGTCTTATCTGGCAGCTCATTACTTCAAATAATCAATGACGTCTTGGATTTCAGTAAGATAGAAGCCAACAAAATCACATTGGATCAGGCAGACTTTGTCCTTGAAGACATTATCAGACCTCTAGCCACATCGATGAATTTTGCAGCGAAAGCGAAGAATATTTCCTTCATCTTATTAACGCCGCCAAATCTGGCTATTCCACTTTGTGGCGACGCTACCAAAATCACGCAAATCATTACCAATTTATGCTCGAACGCAATCAAGTTCACTGAAACCGGCGGGGTCACCTTAAAAATTGATCTCACCGAGAATTACACGCAACCTTACTTAAAGATTCAAGTAAAAGACACAGGGATAGGGCTAAGTGAAGAACAACAAAAACTAATATTCAGAGAGTTTGTTCAGGCAGATGACTCGACTACCCGTAAATTTGGTGGAACAGGCTTGGGCCTGAGTATTTCACGTAGTTTCATTGAGTTAATGCTCGGAACTATTCGAGTTGATAGCTCTTTAGACAAAGGCTCGTGTTTTGATGTATCGATACCGCTTCGAAAGAGCAAAGATGAATCACAAGATGTTTTATCATTTACACACTTATCAGAAGAGGAAAAAAACCAGCTCAGCAATCTTAAGCTGAAAGTTGTTAGCCCTTGCACCTTCGAAACTGAAATAATATCAGCAGATCTCAGAAGTTCAGGCCTTAATATTAATGCTGAGCCAAGCAGTCATTTATTATTTTCATGTAACCAGGATATACCCGATTTAAGCACTCGCGTTAACGCGTTATTAGGAAAATACTCCTTGCCCACCATACTTCTTCTAAGTAGCGACCTAATCCCCCAGTTCGATGATCTGCCTAGCTCGGTTCACTTAATTGAAGCTCCCTACACTAGTGAAAAAGTACTCAATCACTTTCTAGATAAGCAAACGTCAATAGCCTCAGATGAAGAAACGCCTATAACACAAGGTTTAAAAGGCAAAAAAATATTAGTGGCAGAAGACAATAAAATTAACCAGCTAGTAGTAAACGAGACACTCCTCTTACTCGGCGCAGAAATCACGTTTGCCAACAATGGCCTAGAATGTATTCAATGCTTACGAGAAAGTCAGTACGACCTGATACTGATGGATATTCAGATGCCAGAAATGGATGGCTTAGAAGCTACACAAATTATTATCACAGACTCGCTTGCTCCGGACACCCCTATCGTTGCATTGACAGCGAATGTCTTTAAAGAAGATATTGACACTTATATTGCTGCAGGAATGAAGGCCCACCTGCCCAAACCCTTCGAGCCTGAAGCCTTATGCCAACTTATTGAAGAGCTCAGCTAAAATCAGCTCTAAGTATCATCAAATAACCGCGCTATGAACACTTTATTAAATTGCATACCCTTACTCCCAAAACCCTATCGCGGGTTAATGTTCGCTAATAGTACTAAACAGAGCTAAATCCTATGAGTGTACTTATACACTCATAGCCAAGGTAACGAGCAATAGCTAAGATCTACTCTCTTAAGAATGAAACCAGTTCATTTTTCGGCATAGGTTTAGCAAAATAGTAGCCCTGGAATACATCGCAGCCATTGGCTGCCAAAATATCAGCCTGTTCTTTAGTTTCTACACCTTCAGCGACGACGGGAATAGATAAACTCTTGCTTAAGTTGATAATACTTTTTGCCAGTAGCCAATCCTGCTCGTCAATCAAAATATCATTAACGAAGCTTCGATCGATTTTCAGTTCATTGATAGGTAATTTACTCAGTACACTTAGAGAAGAGTAGCCTGTACCAAAGTCATCCAAAGAAGTATACACGCCCAATAACGAGACCTGATTCAATACATCCTTTGCTTTGTCCAAATCTTCAATAAACAGGCTTTCTGTCACCTCAATCATCAAAGTAAGCGCTTCTCCGTCATACCTTTCAACAAGCTGTTTAATCATAGGGACAAAGTCTTCATTAAGCAGTTGCCTCACCGAAACGTTAACCGATACTCTCAGTTTAAACGGCGCGTGCTGACTCTGTTTACAAGCGTCAAGACATTCGTCCAAAGCCGTTTTTAGTACGAACTCACCCAGTTCATGAATCACGCCCGCTGCTTCTGCTACCGAAATAAACTGATCGGGCGGAACAAAACCCAAAACATCACTCTGCCAGCGAACCAAAGCTTCGACACCTAATACCTTCTGGGATTGTGAGTCGACCTGAGGCTGATAGACGACACACATTTCACCCTTTTCTAACGCATTAAGAAGTTCTTTCTCAATATCAGCAGCACGCTTGGTTTTCTCTTCCATTCCCACGGAATAAAAACAGATATCGCTCTGTTTTTGCTTCGCTTCGTACATGGCCATGTCTGCCTTTCGCTGCAGCTCATCCAGAACCTTGCCATCAAAGGGACTGATTGCAACCCCGATTGAAGCCTTGATGGAAAACTCTAAATGCTCCAACGAAACTGGGTTTCGTAGCACCTCCAGGTAAGCCTTACACAACTTGTTTAACTCACCTTTATCACGCATACCCGTCAAGATAATAAACTCATCGCCTCCTTGTCTGATACACATACAATCTTGGAAGTGTTCAGTAGTTCTGCTCGCCACTTCACAAAGAATCTGGTCACCAACAGAGTGACCATGTAAGTCATTACTCGACTTAAAGTTATTCAGGTCAATATAGAGTAGAGAGAAGCCCTGAGCATACTTATTTGCCCAGGATTCGAAGTTCTGTGTCAGAAAGCGCCGGTTAGGTAACTTGGTTAGCGGGTCATGTTCAATCTGGTGATGTAGTGACTGCTCCGTCTGTAAGTGGAGACGAATATTCAAACGGAAAATAATAAATAAGCCGATATTAAACAGAATAAAGGCACTAAGGACCCAAGACAGGGTGTACCAAAATTTATCATAGAGCAAGTCAAGTCTAGTGCTAACAATGGTAAAATGCTCAAACACAGGGTCATAGCTAATCGATGCAAAATTTAGCTCACCTCGTTTATTAGGCACAATCGCTGAAACAAGCTTGTCGCCTGCCCGAAGGGCTTTTATTCCCACACCTGCTTGAACCTTGAATAAGTTATCCAAATATTCAACGAATTTACTCTCTACCGCCGAGCCATACCAATCCTGATATTCATTTTCATCAATATACGAGACATATTGACGATAGTAATCGCCACGAACGACTGTCAAAGCAAGGTGTTTTGGTAGATTTTCTCTAGACCATAAACCATGAGAAGCGCCTAGTTTAAAGCCTGCTACCACAACAGCTGCAACCTGTCCTTCGCTATCTAATACCCGAAGCCGGATAGGTATGACCCACGAATTCAATGCTTGGAAGTAATAGGTCCTTCCCATCACTAATTTCGATGATTCCAGGGTCTTGCGAAAGGTGTCTTTGGTTTCCGCTTTTGTCAACAAATTAGGAACCTGGCTTGGCATATGTTTGAAGGTAGAGACTATCAACTGACCGTTTACATCAACCAAGCCTAAACCTATCAACTCGGTATTCACTCGTAAAACCTGGTTCATACTTTTCTGAACCTGGGCTATTTCTCCCTCGCCAACAAGCTCCACAAAGCGTTCACCAAGTACTTTCAATAAATTTGAGTTTTTTTGAAGCAAGGATTCCATAGAATGAGAGACGAGGTTATTTGCATAACTTTGCTCAATACCTGCGTGATCCTTAATTTCCTGCCATTCAGCATATAAAAAAGATGCGGTTACGACGATAGAAAAGAATACGACAAATAGATAAGTTCGCCATAAGGCCTGGTTTTTATATTTTTTCATTCATTTAATATAGTACATTATTGAAAATACGTCATGCGACGCGTCATCAAGTACTCTCTAATCATTACATTCAATGGTTATAGTTAGCAAGGCAGGGAACTTTCTAGGCGCGCGGCGTTCAAATAAATGAATTCTTTTTATCAGTAGAGCTTTACATTTATGCCCACGCGCTCCAATAAGCCCGACCGTTTTCTTGGTTTATCTATTGCTTACTTCATCCTAATTTTTATAGGCTTAAACTCCTTTACCGAGCAGGTCTCTGCAGACTTAAAAGACGCAAAATATAACAAAGCCCCCCTCTTCTCTTTACCTGATATACATGAGAAGAGCACCGTCAATCTGAGTGACTATAAAGGCAAAGTGGTACTGGTAGATTTTTGGGCCTCATGGTGTGGTCCATGCCGTCAGTCGATGCCCGAATATAATCAACTTCGCAAGCGCCTGCACAGTAAACAAAACGGTAAAGACTTTGAAATTCTTGCTGTCAATGTTGACGTCACCACTGAAGAAGCGATGCGTTTTCTTGAACAGTACCCAGTGGATTTTCCGGTACTGGAAGAACGAAGTGGGAAATCCCAACAGGCTTACGAGCTACTCACCATGCCTACATCATTTTTGATAGATCGAGAAGGTTATATTCGCATTGCTCATCAGGGGTTTAACACGGGGTTTATTCGTTACCTCGAGAAAGAAGTCAACATGCTGCTTCAGGAGTAAACATTTAGTCTTTACCGTTTTCCGTTATTAGATTCGCATTAGTCCCATTTTCTTTGATACATTAGCGCTTCAGAACACCTTTTTGACTATCAATAATTACGGTAAAGATCATGGCTCCTAAAGTTATTCAGAACTGGCATACTGTTGTGAAAACACGAGATATCAATGCTCTAGACAATTTATTGGCTGATAACGCCACGATGTTTTCTCCGGTAGTTCATACTCCGCAAAGAGGCAAAGCCATTACAAAACTATACCTAATGGGCGCAATGCAAACGATTGCGAATGAACACTTCAAATATATTCAAGAAGTTTACAACGACCATTTTGCCGTGCTCGAATTCGAAACCCTTATTGACGGCAAAACCGTCAATGGTGTCGACATGATCACCTGGAACGAAGATGATCAAATAACTGAATTCAAAGTCATGCTGCGCCCTCTTCAGGGCATCAATGCCGTTCACAAGGCAATGGGTGAAGCGCTCGCAAAATTTCAACAAGGACAATAAACTCGTCATCACGGGGAAGCTCGCTGTGCAGTTTTCCTAATGACAAGCCAAATAGAGATTTATTGATATGAAAAGATCCTTGAAACTCCCAAGTCTTTCAAATGTATTAAGCTATGTGGTGGCTACATTAGCGATCATCGCGACGCTCTATGGCCTAGTGCTTGGCCTGCGCCTGGTTCCACCAGACCAGCTACGAATAGCAGCGGGAGTAGAAGGTAGTGCCTATTATCAAATAGCGCAACAATACCGAGAAATTTTAGCTGAGGATGGTCTTCAATTAGAGATAGTCGAAACCGCTGGTTCACGCGAAAATAGTAAACTGATTGATGCCACGAATAGCACGGTAGACATCGCCCTGATCCAAGGCGGCATTAAATCAAGCAACCCCAATATCAACGCATTGGCAGCCGTCTTTCCAGAGCCGCTCTTAGCCTTCGCCAGAGTTGAAGCCCAAGTCAACGGCAACCCGTTTTCATGGACAGGGAAACGCGTTGCACTGGGTGCACAAGGTAGCGGTACTCGAGCTGTAGTTGAGCAATTAGCAGAGATTAGCGCTGCGCCAGCCCTCAGTAATAATACAGCTCCCGAAGCATTCTTGGGCGGCAAAGCCGCTTCCGAAGCCCTACTCTCGGGCAATCTCGACCTGGCATTTTTTGTTGCGCCACTTAGCGCACCTTATCTTCAAGCCTTATATGATAATCCGGCGATCCAGTTATTGCCGCTTGATCATGGCCAAGCACTCGCAAGCCAGCTTCATGAAGCTCACTATATCAATTTATTGAGTGGCTCACTTCGATATCACCCGGCCTACCCCGAAGCTGCCGTGCCACTCATTACACTCGTGACAAAGCTAGTTGCACATGATGACCTACACCCCGCTTTAGTCAATCGTTTGGTCAGAGCAGCCAAGATAGTACATGCTAAACGTGTCTCACTCGTCATGTCTGAGCCTTTCCCGAACACAAGTTTATTAGATATGTCTGCAGATGTTTATGCCGTAAAACTACTAAGAGATGGCTTTAATCCGCTAGAGAAAACCCTGCCCTACTGGATAGTCGCTCAGATCAATCGTTTTGCGATCTTACTTTTACCAATAATTTTCCTACTACTACCCTTATTCAAAATACTTCCTGCACTACTGGCTTGGAGAATGCAGTCTCGCGTTTATCGCTACTACGACCGCCTACACGAAATTGATCTACGTTTGGCTGAGAAAGGTACAAAGCCAATAAATGAGGAAGAGAGGCAAGTACTGGCTAATGAGCTTATTGATATAGAAGTCGGATTACGCTGCGAATCACTGCCTCTTAAATACCGGGAAAGTGCCTATACTGCTGTACAACACGTGCACTTGGTTCGAAGCAGGCTTTAAGGTTTTACTTTGCAGAGGCTTTGCTTGCACGAGACTTGTGAGTCGATAGCTCTGTAGTTTGCTCTAACCACAAAAGCGTGTCGTAGTAAGGAACCAAGCGATTAACATAAGCCGGAGAAATATCCTTCATGGCACCAATCGTACGAACCAAAAGGCGCTGAGGATTGAGAGGCCCTGCATTTTCCGGGTCTTCCTTGATCACTTGCCGAACCATATTTTCGGTGATCACCTTGCCCAATTGCTCACGATAAAACTGTAGCGACTTTAGCTCTTTAGCGCGCTCTTGAAAGTCTTTCGCAGCATTGATCTTTATTTTCTTTTCACTACCTTGCGTAGCAGAAGGCTTGTCCTCAAGTCCTTCGTCAAAGCCCTCGTCAAACAACAGGGCATCCAAACCCAATGAGCTCTGATCTATTGCGCTTACATCAAAACTATTAATACGTTCTATCAAGCCTTTAAAAACTGAGTCTGATCTGCCGTCCTGCTCCTGGGGCGCCTCAGTTTTTTCAGCGTCCTCATGCTGCTTAACCAACAATGCTTGTAAGTCTGTCAGGCCTGATTCAATTCGTGGAAGCAAGCTTTCCTGAATATTGTCAGAACGCTGATCTGCTCTAGCCAGCAATGAAGAAAGGCGCTGAAAATGAAATGCAGCCACACCGCTCTGACAAGTATTTTCGAGCCGCGCCAAAGCTTCCTTTAGCTGGTCAAAGGTGGAATTCATCTTAATCTGTCACCAGAGCCGAGCCAAGTGGGGCTGTATCTTCTTCAGCACCTAGAGGCTTAGTCACTTGTCGCCCTTTGGGAACGGGTGCCATTTCTACACGCCGATTCTTCGAGCGACCATCACGGTCTACATTGGAAGCAACAGGTTGCTGATCTCCAAAGGCAGCAGCAAACACCCTTTCTTTGGGCATCCCCTCTTCTATCAAAGCTCGCGTCACGGTTAGAGCCCTCTGAGCAGAAAGCTCCCAGTTATCCTGATATCGATTGTTGCCTTTTTGAATGGGAAGATCATCTGTGAAACCACTCACCATCAGCAACTCGTCACGCTCTCCCAGGTAAACTTCAAGAGGAGCCACCAGAGTGCTTAAGAGCTCACGCCCTTCAGACTGTAACTGGTCTGAGTTCAGCGAAAACAAGACACTGCCGCTGATGCCAATTTTGCCATCACGCAATGTTACTCGCCCGGAAGAGAGAGGGTCTGCCAAAGCTTCTTCCAATGCCATTCTTCGCTGTTCTTCAGCCCTGCGCTTTTCAACTTCTTCGGCAAGCGACTTTGACAATTCTAACTGATAGCCCAATACCCAGATCAGCAACAGCACAAAAACGCCGACTAGCCCGGACATTAAATCGCCAAAAATCGCCCAAATAGGAGGGCTTTCAGCATTACTCTCATCTAACTCATGCATACCAACACCCCAGCTTAAGCAGACTCAGTGGATGACTGTTCATAAGCCTGTTTCATTGACAGTTCACGCAATTCTTCAAACAAAGCTTTCTGGGACAAAACACTATGATCAATTACTTCTCTAGCCTGGGAAACGTAATAACCAAGCTGCTCATTGCTGCGTTCACTCGACTGCTCCAGAGCTGATTCGATGCGCTGTAAACTCTCACCAAGCAGTTCATTCGATTCACTAAACTGCTGGCAGGCCTTACCAAAAGCATCACCCAAACTGGCAATATCGGTAGTGCTTGCCGCAGCTTCGACCACGATGTCTGAGAGTTTGTTAACTTCAGCATCGATATGCTGGTCAAAACGAGAGCTGATGTTGTCTAGCATGCTACTAGAGGTTTCGACTAATGAAGCAATCGCTTCTCTTTGCTGGCTGGATGACTCGGATAAGGAGCCTGACAAGCCATCAAGCTCAGCCATAATTCGCTGACGCTCTTCTAACAAGTGGTTGTCACGCTCCATGTTGTTACTGATTTCTTCACGTAACTTGGAGATTACCTCCGCAGCAACCTTTGGTGTTTCAGACGCGGTTTCAATCAGCTCTGTCATGGGTTTCTCAATCGTTTCTGACAATTGGGCAACTTGCTGCGATAAGCTTTGTTGTAGCTTATTCATCGTCTCGGCAGCAGCGTTTGCACGACCTGCCTCTTCATCTCGCAAGCTGCTCAATTCTTCACGCACACTCGCCGCTAAGCCATTCATTCGACTATCCAGTTCGTGCAACCAACGTGACTCATCTTCACGACGTGCGATCAGTAAGTTATTGGATTCAGCGAAAAGACCCGCTAGTTCAGCCAATAGCTTCTCTGACTTCTGCTTGGTTTGCTCATCCATTAGCTGCTGGCTGTCACTTAGCTTCTCAACCAGCTCAGCTTGCTGAGCCAACATTTTGTCAGCACGGTTCTGCCAATCAAGACTGATCCCCTCAGACATAGCCCCCAAACGATCTGTCATTTCCGTAAATTTATCAGCAACCTGACAACTTGTTTCAAGCTGAGCTTGTGTAAGCTGATTTAGCTTGTCAGCAACGTCTTGAGAGGCGCTGTGTAAAGAAGCAGAACTCTGCGTCTGCGTATCAATCATCGCCTGTTGCCAAACTGTCTGTCGAGCTTTTTCACTTTCGAGATTTTGGCTATCTCGCTGCGCCAAATTCTGGTTCAAGCTTTCTAACATTGTCTGCGTTTTAGCGTCAAAGAGCTCACTGTATTCACTCAAGGTTTGCTTAATCTGCTCGGCACTTTGTTGGTTTCTCAGCGCTTGCTCTTCTAGCGCTTTACGCCAGACACTTCCCACCTCGTCTGCCGTTTTCGAGAAGCGGCCATTCAGAAAATCCAAGTGTTCAGTAGCTTTCGTAGAAAACTGCTGATGACTTTTCGAAGTCTGATCACTGACCTTCTCCACCAACCGACTCATACTTTTTTCAAACACAGGGCGCATACTTTCACCTGCCAAACGACCACTATCGGCAAGCCCTGCCTGAACGGTACTGACACTGCTGGAAATGGCTTCTGATACCGTCTCGGCCAAGTGTTGGTAACTCTGTTTCACCTCAGTATGAAAGCTATCTTGCTTCTGGTTTAGCTGCTCACCCAGGTTTGAGCCCATTTTCTCCAAATTCAACGCCATGGTTTGAAGCTGATCTGCCACTTGAGGTAAGGCAAGCGCCTGTGCTTGTAGGGCTTTATAAGTTTCTTGGCGGTTATGAACCAGAGAGAAGCCTTTAAACTCATGCGCGATACAGGCATCGAGCTCACGTGTCGCAATCACTCGTTCACGACGACTCAATGTCGACATCAAGCCCAACATAGCTGAAGCTGCCACACCGGCAACGGACGTACCGAAAGCCAAGCCCAAACCATTGATCGGCGCGGCCAAACCTGTGCGAATTGCCTCTAATTCTGTGGTTCCTTGTAGTGCCGTGACAGCACCCTGCAAGGTATCAACCATTCCGACAAAAGTACCTAACAAGCCGAGCATTACCAGTAAGCCGACTAAGTAGGGCGTCACGACAGGCGCGGGTAGACCAATGCGCTCACCTTCTATTCTAAGCTGAACAGCATTACGCAGCGAGGCGTGAAGCGACAGTAGCCATTTGTCAAACTGGTTTTCGTTATCCGACTCGGCTTGTACGGCAAATTTTGGAATATCTTTTAGCGCGACTGACAGTGTTTGTGTCGCCTTCTGAAATCGTAAGAGCTCAAGGGTGCCAATACTAAACACCACACCAATAACGACAGTAATCAGCAAGGCCAAGGTATCACTACCCAAGAATACCCAGCTCATACCGATGATAGCCAATGCGCCTAATAAAAATGCCAGCCCAAAAAGAAGCTTATTCATAAGCAACTAGTAACCTCTAATTTCATAATTGTGTCCATAGCGATGCACTCAGTTTGCCGATTGCACCGTTTCATTTAATGCTTCTATCAAGCCCAGCACGAGCTGCAAGCGCGCTTCCAGCTCTGCCATCAGCAAGCGCTTTAAAGCTGCTAGAAAGGCCTTAATATTCTCATCCAAGGCACACGTTTCAAACAGGTCGGCATTTTTACCGGCAGGCCTTTCAAAGCTCTCGCGAAAGTAAGTGGCGAGTAGCGTCGGTACGCATAAAAACTGTTTACGAGCAGCGACGCTTAACGCTTCGTCGAGAGCTTTATCGAGCACCACTAACTTCGCAAGCTCTGGTGAATGCTTCTCTAACACCTCACTAATATAAACTCTCAAGCCCTGCACTTTAGCCGACATATCAGACTGCTGAGCACGATAAAACTTACTGAAGGGTTCAGCAGCTTTGGCTAGCAACTTGTCATCGACTTGCCCTTCTCGCATAGCGCTAATAAACGCTTCATCCCATTCAGGCAGCTTTATTCTGCCGACACTTTTATCTGGGTCAAAGCCTGACTCAATAGATTGGCTAATGGCTTTTCTTACCCTGACAAAGGCCTGCTGGCTTTTTTCTAAAGCTTCCTGACCAGCCAATTCGTCCGAATCGTTCGACAGTAAACCGGCGTCGACTCGACGATCAATCATTCTGATCATGCCTTGCGCATCACTTAATTTTACCGAGCCCGAGAAGTCTATTTTTTGCGATAAGCGCTCGCTAAAATTTTCTGGATGAGTCTGTGGCTCGACTTGCAGCATCTCTGATAGAGAACGCACCAAACGCGAACTACCGGGCATAAATCGGGATGAATTCTGGCTCATAGCTGAAGGAAGGATCACGCTGCGCATCTGCGCTATTCAAAGCAAGGAAAGTTTCTTACTGTGCATCTAATATTTATATTCAAGAGGCGGCCATTATCGCCATTCTGGGGGATTATTCAAGATTTGATCACCACATATTGTGGTTCCCGGTGGAAATAAAAAAGGGGGAATGCTTTTTCGCATTCCCCCTTTTCACTCCTATTTATACTTCTTTAGCTAATATCAGTTTGCAAAATACATTTGCTCAAAGTAAGCCTCTAAGGCTTCATAACAAACGGCTTCTTCTTTTGCAGTTAATTCAAACAGTGTGTTACCAGCTGATTTCTTCATTCGGTATTCTCCGTTTAATCATCGTAATAACTTAAAAGTATTTGCTTCGTTGCAAGGCCTGAGCAGAAAACAAGGAGTCGAATCCGGTATATAATTGATTACTAAGGCTCGCTCTTTGAAATCGTTTCATTACGTACTTCCTTGTACAGTTATTACTAAAGCATTAGCCGTGCCAAGACAACAAATTAGTTTCATCCAATTGATTTTATTAACAATTTAAATTAAATGACATAATAATAACTCTCAACATCAGTAAGCTCATGCACCATAGCTTTGCGTATAAGTACTAACACGCACTATTATTGGGTTATAGTCCGAGATAGCGTTGCCCTTAACAATAACAAAAGCTAACAGGCTAAATTTTATGACATCACAGAGCTTCCATCAGTCCGCTAGCTGTTCATGCACCACATCGAAAATCACCGTCAGAGCCCAACCTTTTTCTCGCTTTAAATGCCATTGCACTATTTGCCAAGAGATCTATAACAAGCCTTATGCAGAATTTGTCGTAGTCAATGCAAAAAATGTTGAGCTAAACAAATCTGATCAACTATTGTTTGCAAAATATCGTCGTCCTCCTGCTCTAACTAGAGGTATATGCCAAAACTGCCAATCTCCATTAGTTGGCTTTTTGAGGCTTGCGCCTTTTTTAAAACTGGCCTTTATTCCCATTGACCGTTTTGAAGACCCTGGCGCACTACCAGCAGCTCAAGGGCATATTTTTTATCACAGCAGAAGTGAAGAAATAGACGACAATTTACCGAAGTTTAGCGGATACTGGAAAAGCGAACTGGCGGTGAGCCAATCTGTACTTAAGGGATTAATACAACATTAGGTTAACTGAGCACTCTAGTAATTCTTATGCTTTAATATAAGACACTAGTTCTATCGTTATAAAGGCTTATTTCGAGCATACTCAAATATTATCTTATATTATTGCTTTGCATTTTTAGTAGTCTAGTTCACGCAAAATCACCAGACGCACAAACTATAGCGATAGCAGCGCCTCATATCACTAGCCTAATTGAGGAAGACCAGTCTGGCATCTATCAAGGCATTCTGAACGAAGCTATTTCAGATATGCCTTTCAAAATCATTCAATCATATACGCCTTATAAACGAGCCCTGGTATCATTTGAGCAAGGCCATACAGACTGCATTTATTCTTTCACGCAAGTGATGCAAGAAAAGCTAGGAAATGAGAATATCATTGCAAGCTTTCCACTAGGTGCCTTCGCTTATTATATGTTTAGCCCTCTCGACCAAAGCCCTTTAACTAGCTCCAGTCAACTTAAAGGACTTAATGTGGGTGCCGTACATGTGCACGAGAACTATTATAAACATAGACTTAGCGAAAAAATAAAACTAGACAAAGTATACAAAGACGCCCAGAACTTGAAAAAGCTCAAAGTAAAGCGTATTGATGTCATGATCGCAGCGCTTCCGGACTTGCAACCTTTCGTAGATCAATTGAGTTACTCTGCCAAGCACCCTCTTGTAGAAAGCTATGACCGTATTACGTGTCATAACAAAGCGCTCACACAAAGCTTCCTTGATGAGCTTTCACCAAGACTCAAAAGAATGAAGGACTCAGGCCGCTATAAAGAAATTTCCGGCGAGTTATTTTTTGACTTCGATAGTGAGTATAAACAACAATAGCCGGCTACCGTACAGATCGAAACAATACATGAAGCGACAATGGCTATTGCACGACTCAAGTATTTTACCTTATTAGGTTTTTTACTATTTTTCAGTAAGTTAGCAGCAGCGGAAGAGTCTATTGATTGTTTCTTAAATACAGCGGCGAGTATGCCCGCTGAAACAACGCTGGCCGAAGTTGCTCACTCATGCACACAACAAAAAGACAAACCACTTATTCCGAGGCGATGATAACCCGGATATCGACGACTACCTAGGTCACTATGAAATTACCGGTGTGATGGACTGGGGGCGCTATAAACTCAGCAGCTCGGTGAGATACAACTTCGACACAGGTTATGGGTCTGCGGAAACCGGATTCAGTTTTCCGATGTGGGGGCGATTAAGAGGTTTCATACAATTTTTTGAAGGCTATGGAGAAAGCCTAATTGACTATGACCACCGGGTACAACGAATAGGCCTGGGCATATTGCTCACCGACCTACTCTAGAATGAATGCTCCAGGAGCGCTTTAGACGCAGAGAGTATCGCATGCTGGTTGTCTTCTTCCAGTTTGAAGCGTTCCTGATCCAGCTTAAAAATCACTCGTTTGTCAGTTTGCTTACGCGCCTCATGAGTTGGCATGTGCTCTAGCGCATCATACATTTTGATAAACACTGAAAACCGCTCATCTTCATGCAGGTTGGGGGCTAAATGGTCAAGTAGCACTTTAATTCTAATGCATCCTTCCGACAGCTCAACCTGCTCGTCTAACATGCATTGTGCGATAACCTTAATGCTGTTGAGGGCCTTATCTTTCTTTTCAGCCACCTCCTCCAGATAAGCTTTTTTCGCGTCCTCTATTCTTTGAATTTTGTTCCATGTTTTGAAGCTAAAACGGAATAAGAAAATAGAAACAAGACTACCGACAACAATTGCAAGCCAGATAAAGTTCTCAGACATATAACAAATCAACTCGAAAGATAGAAAGCGCGAAATTATAGCAGCTTCAGCAAATAGTGTATTTATTTTAAAGTGATTACTAGTTCCTTATAGGAATGCACTCAAATTGACACCGGTCATCACACTAGTAGAAACCTCGTAGTATGCTCACTTCAACAAACTCATTTATACATTACAAATTTTATTGGAGGCAAGATGGAATCTCCCAAGGTTTACGTTCGCGATTACATGCACCCAGCGACATACTCATTTAAACTTGATACTAGCGTTGAAGAAGTCGTTAAAACACTTACCAAAAGCCATATCGTAGGAGCGCCAGTGTTAGATACTGACGGCAAACTGGTAGGTTTTATCACTGAGCAAAACTGCATCAAGCAGATGCTCAACAATACCTACTATTGTGATAGCCACGAAGTAGCAGCTGACATTATGCGAGAGAATCCTCTATCCGTATCCCCTGATGAAGATATTCTTAAGCTAGCAGAAAGCATGCTAAGGAAAGGGCCCAAGATCTACCCAGTAATAGAAAATGATAAAGTGATCGGCATTATTAGACGTGCTGATGTACTAAAAGCACTTAGCCTGGCCAAAAAAGATATGTGTGCAGTGAAGTAGTATTATGCTTCTCTAGCAGGCTAAAGTTGTTCTAACTTCATTTAGCCTGCTCTATCTTCAGGTTCTTAAAACTCCATTCGCGATATGCCCCCATTCCCCCTCCCTGCCGAATAAAAGGTTCACGACAACTCCATTTCAAAATTTGCTATACCAAAAGTAAATTTCTTGTCTGCGAACATAAATAGTTCCGATATCTTCATAGACCTAGGCAATAAAGTTTAATGGTCTAATATAGTAAGTGTGTTAAGATTCCGCTTTGTATTCATTACTCCCAAAAGGCCTGGCAAAATGACTCAGAATAACAAGATAAACATACTTGATGCCTCTTGGTTGGCATTGGATACCGAAGAGACGCCAATGCATGTTGGCAATCTGCAAATTTTATCTCTCCCCAAAGATGCTCCTGCTAATTTTTTACGCGACGATGTTCATCGCATGAAATCGGCTGGAGATATTGTTTCCCCCTGGAACAAAAAGCTCGCGAAGCCTAGCTTACTGGGCCGCTTACTCGCACCGTCTTGGGTTATCGATAAGAACATAGACCTAGATTATCACGTACGTCATTCGGCTCTACCCAAACCAGGCGGTGAACGAGAGTTGGGTATACTTGTATCGAGATTACACTCCAACCGTATGGACTTTAAACGCCCTCTATGGGAGTGCCATGTCATCGAAGGTCTGGAAAATAATCGCTTTGCCATCTACACCAAAATGCACCACTCCTTAATTGATGGCATAAGCGGTGTACGTTTATTGCAACGCACACTAAGCGAGTCTCCAGACGATATCGATACAAGACCGCCTTGGTCTATTGGTACGCCAAAGAAAATTAAAAGCGGCGAACACATTGCGACTTGGCAAGGCGCGCTTGATCAAGCTATCGACGCAATCAAAGAACAAGCCTCGAACACCCCGCAGTTAGTGGGTGCGTTGGCAAAACTGGTCAGTTCATCCGTTCAGGATAGAGTTAAACTTTCTGCTCCGTTTACTGGTCCTAATTCAACCATTAACACCCGGGTGCAAGCCGCTCGCCGCTTTGCTACACAGCAATATTCTTTAGACAGAATTAAGAAACTGGCAGCAGAGGCGGATGCCTCGTTAAACGATATTGTGCTTTATTTATGTGGCACCTCGTTGAGGCAGTTCCTATTAGAAAAAGGACAATTACCTGAGCAACCTTTAACAGCAGGTATTCCGGTTAATATTCGCCCTGCGGATGACACAGGCACAGGTACGGCCATTAGTTTTATGATCGCTAGCTTAGCAACCAATGAAGCGGACCCGCTTCGCCGCTTAGCAACCATTAAAGAGTCGACCCAGATTGCGAAGGAGCACTTACAAAGCTTGCCTAGAGCATCGCTGACACAGTACACGATGCTGATGATGGCACCCTACTCTTTACAGCTTCTCACAGGCCTGGGCGGAAGAATGCGTCCAGCCTTTAACATTACAATATCTAATGTCCCTGGACCGAAAAAGGCTCTCTACTACAATGGCTGTAAACTTGAGGCGATGTACCCAGTATCATTAATCGCCCATGGCGGCGCATTGAATATTACTTGTTTAAGCTATGATGGTTCACTGAATTTTGGCTATACCGGTTGTCGTGACACCTTGCCAAGCATGCAGAACCTGGCAGTATTTTCAGGAGAAGCGCTCGAGGAGCTTGAAGGCTTACTTACAAAAAAAGCCAAGACAAGAAAGACGAAAACTAAAAAAGCCACGACTCGCTAATTATAACGAGGCTCATCAGGATACGCTTAGCGTATCCTGAATCAAACTGACCATCGCAGGCATACCTCCCAGATGAGTCTTAATGTTTATCTTAACATCAGGGTACTGCTCCCTAGCCTTAGCAACTTCGGCCGGAACGTCTTCTATAACATGCCTACCGGCTGACAAGAAGTAAGGCAAGACATCTACTTCAGATGCTCCCTGCTCTATACACTGGATAATTGAGTCGGGTATTAATGGCTCAGCCAGCTCCAAAAAGCCAGTATTGACGATCGCATATTGAGCGCCGACCTTATTCTGAACGCTACGGGAAAGCTCCCGTACTTCATCATTGGAGGACGCTCGTCGTGAGCCGTGTGCAACAATTACTAATGCTTTCATAATGTCCTACTATATTAACCATTTTTTCATTGGGCTCAGTATACTACTCTGCCTACGAGTACTCTATGAGAACAACACCTCAGTCTTTTCCATAATTAACCCTGTGTCAAGACCCTTAAGGCGACCCCTGCCGCTGCCGTTCTATTCTCGACACCAAGTTTAGGAAAGATCATTTCCAAATGTTTATTCACCGTTCGAGGGCTCATCGATAGAATTTCGGCTGCTTCGCGGTTAGTTTTCCCATTCGCTATCCAAAACAAAACTTCCGCCTCTCGCTCAGTTAAATCGAGATTTGCTTTTAATAAAGCAGCTTCTGTTGGCTTGTTCCCGTCAATCAGTTTAATTAGCTGGTCGCCATTGGAATGTTTGCCTACCCTCTTCAGAGATAAAGGATATTCTAGTGCTTCTAAGTTTAGACTATCCCCGTCCTGCGGAGACCCAGCCAACCATTGAGAAAGCATTTTTGTAAACGCCTCAGAACCATCTGTCGGAGAGATATTAGCTTTGGCAAACAAAGCATAGGTTTGCGGGGTGGCCCAGCGAACAATGCCTTTTTCGTCAGCCGTGAAGAGATGCTGCCCAGTGCTATCCAAGGCACTTTGCGCACTCTTGGTTAAACGCGCATTGCTCAAATGCACCTTCATACGCGCTAGCAATTCTGTCGGGTTGATGGGTTTAACCAGGTAATCAACACCACCCACTTCCAAGCCTCGAACAATATCATCAGTATCAGATAAACCCGTCATGAAAATAACGGGAATATCTGCGAGGTCTGCATTTTGCTTTAGCTGGCGACAGGTCTCAAAGCCATCCATTACGGGCATGACTGCATCGAGCAGTATTACATCGGGCCGAATGCGCTTAGCGATCGTTAGGGCTTGCTTGCCTTCCAGAGCAACCAGCACGTCCATTCCTTCCGCTTCCAAGGCATCGTTAATCATGCTCAGAGCATCGGGGGAGTCATCAACAACCAACACAGTATCGGTCTGGCTTAAAGGCGTCATCATTTAATCTCTTAAGGCTTGCGCAAGTTGGTCGAACTGGAAACTGTCACTCATAGCAAACAGGCTCTGCATAAATGGCTCCGGTAGTAACTTAGCTGATTCTACCTGAGCTAAAGTTTGCACGACACCCTTTCGGTAGCCCATTTCGGCGTAGGCTTTTAGCTCACGAATTAAGGGGTCGTTGGGAATAACGAAGGCGTCACTAGTTTGTGCTTCTTCAGGGTTACCATCGCGCTCTTTAGACAAGACTTTAACCGAGTCGAAATCTTCACTTTCATTTTGCGATATCCAGTGCAAGCCCAGGTGCTCAGCTAGCTTATCTAACAGAGCCGCATTGTTAATCGGTTTAATCAAATAATCAGAATAGCTGGCCGTGGCAATGTAGTCGCTCGATGGCATTTGTGCATTGGCAGAGAGCATTAAAATCGGAACACTAATTCCCTCACTACGTAAATCATCAGCCAATTCGTAACCTGTTTTGCCAGGCATCGAGACATCGAGAACAAATAGATCTGGCTTGGCCGTATCTAATAGCGCCATACAAGATGGTGCATCAAAAGCCTCTAAGGTAGTAAAGCCCAGTGGAATGAGTAAGTCTGACAAGAAGCCCCTTAGAACCGGGTCATCATCTACCAAACAGATAGTTCGCTGATAACCTTCGTAGCCAACTATCTTGGCCTTAACGGCTTCTTCTACCTGCTGAGTATTGTTCACCCAGGGCAGCATTAAGCTCACCTTAAAACAACTGCCCTTCCCAAGTTCTGAGTCGACCTGTAACTCTCCACCCATTACTTCAGTTAAGAGCTTCACGATAGTCAAACCAAGACCTGTCCCCTGCACATTCGGTGTATGTGTATTACGCACCCTTTCAAAAGGTTCGAATATACGTGCAAGGTAGGAAGCCTCTATCCCTGGCCCGGTATCTTTGATAATGAATTCTGCCACCTGAGAACGGTACTTCACCGTAAAGTCGATTGAACCTTCTTGTGTATACTTCACAGCATTAGACAAAACATTGATCAAAACCTGGCGCAAGCGCTTTTCATCTGCCATCACCATTTTCGGCAATCGCCCTTCTATATTGAAGTTAAGCTCAATCCCTTTGTTCTTAGCCTGCATTTGAAACATACTGGCAAGCTGATCGAGCAATTCAGGTAACTGAACCTTGTTCCGAAACAAGTCCAAGCGCCCAGCCTCAATCTTTGATATATCAAGCAGGCCTTCAATCAAATCTGCCAGATGCAAGCCACTGCGATGAATGATATTCAAGCCTCGAGACTGTGCATCATCAAGGTCCTGCTTGTCAGTCAGTAATTGCGCATAGCCGAGTATCGATTGAAGCGGGGTTCTCAGCTCGTGACTGATCCCAGATAGATAGCGACTCTTGGCGTCATTCGCTTGCTCTGCATGCTCTTTGGCTTGTTGCAATTCCAGATCGGTTTTCTCATGAGCTTGGATTTCTCGCATCAGCTTACGTGTTTGCCGATTGGACTCAATTTGGGCTACCACCCGGCTCTCGTGCGCCAAGAGAAACAGCCAGGAAATCACACCCGTAACGATCAAGAAAATAAAGAACAGTGTGATCAGACTTTGCTTTAGCACCTCCTGATCGGCAATCGCAGAAGGCATCATATGCTCATAAACCAAGGCCAGCATCGCGGCGTTGATCATATTCGTAATAATAAGCAGCCCAGCAAAACGCCCTAGCCTTGAATTCGTAGAACGCACTAACTTGCCTGGCATAAAGCGCCTTAAGAAATTCACCACCTGACGAGAAAGCCTAGCATGAGGTTTGCAGCTATCTAGACAACGCACATCGAGGGAACAACAGAGCGAACATATAGGCTGAGCATAAACGCCACAATAACTCATGTCCTCCACTTCAAAGTCATTGTCACAGACGCCGCAGGTAAGCGTCGGTCCAATAGACGGGTATGGTGACGGTGCAGCACCCGACGAAGCTCTGGTTTTCGCTTCCTCTATAATGGGAATAAGCTCTGGGGACTGTCGCGCTAAGTAATACTTTCCTTTGGTAATATAAGCGATCAGTGGCACAAAGATGAAACAGGCTAACAAAGAAATAAAGTGGCTAAGATTCTTACTTGTCTCGCCAAACACCCCAAGATATGCAGCTAAACCAAGAATACAGGCAGCCACCATTGAAACAGTACCAACCGGGTTAACATCATAGAGGTGACCTCGCTTAAACTCGATATAAGAGGGGCTGAGCCCAAGTGGTTTGTTAATCAATAAGTCTGCAGTAAGCGAGCCTAGCCAACTCACTGCGACAATAGCGAAAACCCCCAAAATTGCTTCGAGTGCCTCATGCACACCTAACTCCATCAGAATCAAAGCAATTGTCACATTGAAGACCAACCAAACAACCCGCCCAGGGTGGCTGTGAGTTGCCCGCGAGAAGAAGTTAGACCAAGCTATCGACCCGGCATAAGCGTTCGTTACGTTGATCTTCATCTGGCAGATAATCACCATAACCGCAGCTAAAATAAGCGACATTGACGGTGAGTTAGTCAGGTAATTAAATACACGTTCGTACATATAAGTCGGGTCGCTGGCGACCACATAAGTAGCCCCTTCTGTAATCGCAATATAAGCGATAAAGGAGCCAAAGAGCATTTTCAGCAAACCGATAAAGATCCAGCCTGGCCCTGATAAGACCAACCAAAACCACCACTTTTTCTTATTCTGTTCAGTCTTAGGAGGAAGAAAGCGTAGATAGTCTACCTGCTCACCAATCTGAGCAACCAAGGCAAAAAATACTGAAGCAGCGGCGCCGAACAATAGCCAATTGAATTCACCTGCATTACTAAGGCCCTTTGGCTGATAGTCTGTCCAAGCAGGCAAAGTATCATATTCGACAATGATCACGGTAGCGATTGCCGCGATTTGTAATAGTAACCACAGAGTTTGCGTCCCGACTTGAAAACGCGAAATAGTGGTAATCCCCCGGATCACAATAGGGATAACCGCCACAGCGCAAATGAAATACCCGATCGATAGCGGAATACCCAGCAAGGCATGTAAAGCCGATGCGAGAATAGCGGCTTCAATCGCAAAGAAGATAAAAGTAAACGAAGCATAAATAAGTGACGTGACTGTGGAGCCTAAGTAGCCAAACCCGGCACCTCGCGTCAAAAGATCAATGTCTAAACCGTGTTTAGCTGAGTAGTAAGCAATTGGAAAACCGGTAATAAAGAAAACCGCTGCAACGACTAACATCGCTGCAATGGTATTCACAAAGCCATAGTTAATCGTTACCGCTGCAGCAATGCTTTCAAGTGCCAAAAAAGCAGTCGCCCCTAAAGCGGTTTTGCCGACACGGCTAATACCCATACGCCGAGCTTTACGAGCGGTGAATCGTAAGGCGTAATCTTCTAGGGTTTGGTCAGCCACCCACTGGTTATAGTGGCGACGAACTTTAAGAATCTTCTGTTTGGCAGGCATAAGCTCTATAGCAAAAGTTTTATGTACTTATAAATGAGTATTTAGCTAGACAGGGTAATGCTTTTTTAGGGCGAAAACGAGCTTTAAACGTGTTAGGTCACGATATAACTAATGCCTAAAAGTCAGCACCCAAGCTGGCCTATTAGAATAAATTGTCTGACTTGGGCCTAACCATTCTAAGCAAGACTTGGTCAGAAAAGTGCCAATTTAAGACACTGGCACTTGCTTAAACTTTGGCTGAATACTGCTGTTATTAAGCAGCTACCTGATATCTCAAACTGGTGATAAGAAGGCAAAATTCAATATGACCCCTATTATAGCAAACGCGCTGTGATTGAATTCACGACAAAGTCAAAATCAAAAGCATATACTAGTGAAAATTGATATCTGGTAAATATTCATGAATATACAACTAACACGTTTTCAGTTGGGCAGAACCTAAAGTATGCGAACCCAAAACTTAGGTAACTAATATGAAAGGCCTGAAGAAAATAGCATTAGCATCCGCAATCGCAGCAGTAGCAGCGGGCGCACAAGCAGAATTAAAAGCTCTTGATGATTCAACAATGGGTGAATTAACTGGTCAAGCTGGTTTAACTATCGATTTAGAAACTAAAGTATCTATCGGTCAGTTCATGTATAAAGATGCTGGTAGCCTATTCATCAACGGTATCACTATTGGCGGTAACGCAAACACTGGTGACGCTAACCTAGCAAACGACACTGACATGCTTGACAATATCCGTATGAACATCGATATTGCTGGTTCTGCTGCTACTGGCGAAAACATCTTAGATCGTGGTTTGTCTGATTTTTACGGCGCAGAAGGTCTAGCAGCATTGGCTCTAGCATACGGTGCTGTAGATGATGGCCGTCTAGCTGGTTTGGCTGGCGGTATCGAAGCTAACGCTGGTGGCGCATCTTTGAAGCAGCTAGAATCTAACAATGTACAGGCTGCTCCTGGTGTATCTGTTGTTCAAGCAGTTGCTGGTGCACTTGGCGGAACATTCGTTAAGGGTCGTGTTGGTATCGAAGACGGTGACTTGTTGATTCACGAAATCGCAACTGACCCACTAGCTGCGCTTATCGATGCTGATGCTCTTATCGCTGGCGGCGCTACTGCACTTGCTGGTTTCTCAACTCAAGAAGTTATCGACGGTGCTATCACTGCAGTTGATTTCAAGTATACAATCGATGCTATCGGTATTGCTGATTCTTCTTATGGCGCTGGTGAAGGCACATATGATTCAGCTACAAACATCCTTACACATCCTACAGCACAAACTACTACTTTGATCAGTGACTTAAGCATTGCTGGTTACTTGGGTCACAAAGATATCCATATCGAAAACAATGGTAATGGTTTCGGCGCTACTGACACTGATGGTAATGGTCGTATCTCTGCTGCTGAAGCTTCTGATGCTGTGACTGGTTCTACTGGTTACGGTGATGCGAACTCAAAAATCCACATGGATAGCTACTTCAACATCACTGATTTAGATGTTTACATCGATATCGCTGGTGTTCAGATCAACGATCTGAAAATCCACAACCATCGTGGTGACACTTCTGGTCTAGACGGA
>NZ_LWEY01001368.1:0-1504 GCF_001634935.1 Oleiphilus sp. HI0043
CTGACGTGGACGAGAGGTTAGGTTCTGGTTCAGGTAATAGTTTTGATGCTGGTGCAATGGTAACCGGTTTGGCTGACGGTGAGGTGCTTTCTTACGGTGCTAGTACGACGATATCTGTCAATGTAGTTAATGCAGGTAGGGATAATGAATTATTAGCAACGCCAACCTCAGTGAGCTTTAGTTCAGCTTGTGCGACACAAGGATTGGCGACAATTGGTGAATCAGCGTTAAGTTCTGCAGGTGTGGCGACCGTAAATTATACTGCCACATCTTGTACTGGTTCGGATACGATAACAGCAACGACAACTGATGATGAAGGTAATACCTCAACTGCATCCGTAACAATTGATATCTCTAGTTTAGGTTTGGGTAGAAGTTCTGGCGATTCTTTTGTATCGGGTGAAATGACAACGCTAACTGACGGTGTTGATCTAACCTATGGTGGCGACACGGTTGTGTCGGTCAATATTGTTGATACCAACGGTAATACTCTATTTACCTCTAGTTCCGTGTCGGTTAGCTTTACTTCAAATTGTGTGCAGCAAGGCAAGTCGGATATTTCATCTTCGGTTAATACAACGACAGGTACCGCGGTTGCAACGTATACTGCGAATACCTGTGAAGGGCCTGATGTCATTACCGCTACACTAAGTGATGGGACCTCAGCTACAGCAAATATTAACGTAGCAGAGCAAATACTAGGTGAATTAGCTTTTGTATCGGCTGATCCTTCAACCATCGCGTTGAAAGGCAGTGGCTCAAGTGCTCACCCAGAGGTTACAACCGTTACCTTCAGTTTGAACGATGCGACGGGCGAGCCGATGGCAGGTGAAACAATTGAATATTCTCTGTCAACGAATGTGGGGGGGATTACTTTCCCTAATGGCTTATCGACTTATTCTTCGGTAACGGATGAAGAGGGTAATACTTCAGTACAGCTTACTGCTGGTGGCGTTAACATTAGTGTGGCAATCATTGCAACGGTAACTGTTGAGTATGAGGATGGTTCAACTGCAACGACAACTACGACATCTGATTCAATTGCCGTTCTGGGTGGACTTCCTGACCAAGACAGCTTTACTTTATCTGTAGAGACCTTTAACCCTCGTGGTTGGGATATTTCTGGAACAACTTCTCGAATGACTGTGCGCGCAGGTGACCGCTTTAATAATGAGGCTAGAGATGGTACTCAGGTTTCTTTTGTGACAACCGGTGGTCAGATAGTGGGTTCCTGTGAATTAGATAGTGGCTTTTGTTCAGTTGATTGGACAAGTTCGAATCCGCGTCCCGATAACGGTTTAGTGCATATTATGGCACGTACGACTGGAGAGGAGTCATTTATTGATGCGAACTTGAATGGTCAATATGATTTAGGTGAAGTCATAGATGTCGAACTGGACGAAGCTTATATCGATGTTAACTATAATGGTGTGCGTGATGATAATGAGTTCTACTCAGATTTTAACAATAATCAGGTATACGACACTAAGACTAATCCGGGATT
>NZ_LWEY01001369.1:0-921 GCF_001634935.1 Oleiphilus sp. HI0043
TTGTTGCTGATGAAGTTAGAGGCTTGGCAGGACGCACTCAACAAAGCACAGAAGAAATACAAGAAATGATTGATCGACTCAAAAGTGGATCACAGAGAGCCGTCGAAGTCATGACACGAAGTAATGAACAAAGTCAAAGTACCGTTCGTCAAAGTGAACAAGTACAACGATCACTTAACCAAATTGCTTCTTCGATTTCAGTTATAAATGAGATTAACCAACTAGTAGCAAGCGCTTCAGAAGAACAGTCATGCGTGTGTGAAGAAATGGAGAAGAATGTTCAAACGGTTGTTGAAGTCGCCACCACGACCAGCGAGGGCATGGAACAAACTTCTGCAAGCTGCCAACAAGCAAACCAACTAAATCAGGATTTGTCCGACTTAGTTAACCGCTTTAAGGTCTGAGCAAGCTTATTCAATTGCTCAATAAAAAGGAAACTGATAGTCACTGCTGTATCATATTTTTTTAATCGTTCTATGTATACGAATCGATTAACTAGGTCTATATAGGAAACGCAAAGACACAGCAGAGATTAGGTTTACTACTCACCTAAGTCGAGACAAGTAGATCTCATAAATTTCAGAGGGACTATAAACCAAACCGCTTACATTGGTTAAAATTAGATCCCTCCGTCGCTTTTTGACTACTGCATGCTTTGTATTTGTACGCCGTGTAGATATCGACCCGATTCGATCTGGGTTGTTCGTACAACCGTCGCCTTGCTAACCAAGTCGGGCACTATTCCCATCTCTGAGCGGATACAGGCCTCAATACATTCACCTGCGTTAATCGCCCTATCAAGTTCAACTTGCATGCCATTTACACTAAGATCGAGGCAAGTGCCCTCAATATAGTTTCCAGTATCCAGTTTTACCTGGATAGGCGTGTCTAGCTTCATACGGATATGGTCACGTTTCTCAT
>NZ_LWEY01001370.1:0-972 GCF_001634935.1 Oleiphilus sp. HI0043
TACGCGTTCACTATCACGGCTCATTCATTGATGGCCAGGTTTTTGACAGCTCTATTACCCGAAATGAACCCGCTGAGTTTGCATTAGATCAGGTTATCCCCGGTTGGACGGAAGGTTTATCAATGATGCCTGTCGGCTCAAAGTGGCGCTTTGTAGTACCCTCTAAGCTAGCCTATGGTGAAATGGGCTCGCCGCCAGCAATACCGCCTAACGCGGTACTGGTATTCGATGTTCACCTGATGAATATTGTTAAGTAAGACTTGCCGTTTTTGCTACCAGGCACCTCGAAGAGCAATACTGCGTGGTGCCTGATTAAGGCCTAGGAAGCTTCTGCTTTCTCTGTATTTACAAAGTAATAGGAGGGCTGAGGGATGACAATTACGCAACTTACTGAACTATTAGGTTGGGCGGTTTTGATTAATCTTGCTTATCTGTCTCTGGCTAGTATCGCGGTGGTATTTTTCAAAGAGGCCATTACATCGATACACAGCAAGATGTTTGATCTTGAGGAAAAGCAACTGGCCCCTGTTTATCTTAGCTTTCTAAGCCAGTACAAAGTCATGACTTTGGTGTTTTTTGTTGCGCCCTACCTTGCGTTGAAGATTATGTGGCATTAGCTCTGCTTTGACCTGAGTAGCGCAGCCTACGGCTAGCGTGAAAACTTTAGAATATGGCCTTTGAACTGGCCCTCTAAATAGTCGGTATGCTCAGGCTTAAAGTGGCTTGAGCTAAAACCAAAGTCNATCATTCGTTTGCTGAGTTTGTTTTTTTTGCCGCGCCCAGGATCTACCAAAATGACCTCACTTGTTGGCTTGGAGTGTCTTTCAAAGAAATTAGCTAATAAGCTAATGTGTTCGTCTTCATATAATATATCGCTACCAATGATCAGGTCGAAAAGGCCTAAGCTATCATTATCTTTAGCCCAGTCTATACGTTCAAAGGTGATGTCGGCGTCGCTATTAAGTTCGGTAT
>NZ_LWEY01001371.1:0-1017 GCF_001634935.1 Oleiphilus sp. HI0043
AACCTTATGTCACTGGAAGAATTTGCCAAGAAACGCTTTCTCATCGTCGATGAACTAGACTCCTTCCGTTTTTCTACCAAAAAGACACTGATGTCACTTGGCCTTAAGCTCGTTGACACAGCAAGCAGTGCACAAAATGTTGTCTCAGGTTTTCAGAACGTCAATTACGACGTTACGCTGTGCAACTATGACTTAGGCAAAGGCAAAAACGGCCAGGAGTTACTTGAGGAGCTACGCTACAAGAAACTGTTAAAGTTCTCGGACTTATTTTTTATTGTTTCAGCCGAAGTTGATCGCAGTAAGGTTATGGGCACCGTCGAGAACGAACCCGATGGCTACCTGGTAAAACCGATCACACCCAATGATTTGAAACAACGCTTAAGCAAAGCGCTAAAAATGAAAGAAGCGATGAGTGCAATTGACACTGCTATAGATGATGGCGACTATCACTCAGCAATTGCATATTGTGACGAGAAAATTGCCGAGAAAGGCAATTACGTACTTCGCTGCATGAAGACAAAAGCCTGGCTGCTAAGTAAAATCGGACACATCGACGAGGCACGCGAGCTATACGAAGGCATCCTTAAAGCAAGCGATTTTACCTGGGCCGAATATGGGCTGGCAAGAATCATGATTCGGCGTAAACATTATGAGGATGCAGAAAAACTACTACGGGTCATAATTACCAAAGACCCGGAGCAAGTTGAAGCTTTGGACCTTCTTGCGCAGGTACTGCAAAGACAAGATAAAACCAAAGAGGCCCAGGCAACCGTCGAACAAGCTATCTCGCGGTCTCCAAACTCCCTGCACAGACAAAAGCAATTGGCAGAGCTATGCTCAGAAAATAAAGATAGTAAGGGCGCAATCGAAGCCTATCAAAACGTAATGAAGCACAGTGAACAGTCTGTCTACGCCCGGCCAGAACACTGCTTCGATTTCGTTAATTACCTTGCAGACGTTGCCAAGCAAGAGGGTGGCGATATCAATGCCAACCCACATGTTAAGGAAGCCTTCGAC
>NZ_LWEY01001372.1:0-581 GCF_001634935.1 Oleiphilus sp. HI0043
GATAGTTTCTGCTTCAACTTCAGTCATATCAACTTCGATGAACTCAGGCAAGTTACCAGGTAGGCAAATTACTTCAGCTTCAACCTGCTGGTGAGAGATCTTACCACCGCCCAACTTAACACCAACACAAGCGTCTTCGTTTGTGAAGTGAAGTGGAACGTGCACATGGATAGCTTTGTCCATATCAACACGCAGGAAGTCAGCGTGCATAACATCACCACGTGATGGGTGACGCTGAAGATCTTTCAGGATTGCTGGCTCTTCGTTGCCGTCTACACTGATTGTTAGAACGTGAGAGTAGAACGCTTCGTTTTCAAGCGATTTCTTGATCTCGTTTTCTTTCAGGCTAAGTGCGATAGGGTCTTTACCAGCGCCGTAAAGGATAGCTGGTACTAGGTTCTCAAGACGACGCAGGCGGCGGCTCGCACCTTTCCCCTGATCTGCTCGAGCTGTTGCGTTTACTACGAATGATGCTTCACTCATTTTTCTTTCCTCAAAGTTCACTAATATTCGCCCGCGACCAGACTAAATACCGTGAAGGTTAAAATAGAAAAAGCACCGAGGTGCTTTTTCCTGTACAT
>NZ_LWEY01001373.1:0-1127 GCF_001634935.1 Oleiphilus sp. HI0043
AACATTCTCACTGGCTGAATGAGTTCTTTTAGCTCCAAATCTGTATGCGTACCAAATATGGCTGTAATGACCGAGCCCGCACTAGCGCCTGATATAACACTTGGTAGAAGATTTTGCTGAAGCAAGGCTTTTACAACACCAATGTGGAAATGTCCAAGTGCACCGCCGCCACTGAGCATCAGCGCTGTTCGGCCGTAGCAAAGGCTGGCTCGATGAAAGAAGTCTAGGCGCTCTTCATAATCGATCTGCGAGGCATCTAATTCTGCGATATGCTCTATGGACTCAACTATCTCATCGACATACTCTTCGATAAGTTTCTTCGTACCATACTTGGCATGGTTATAGAGAACAGGCTTACCCATTCCCCCCATATTGCCATGTATACCTTCATTCAGAGCGAACAGTAAGCCATGATAATTGTTGTCTCGACGAAGCCTCTGAAGAGCTTCTAGACGATGACGAATCTGTTTGTAGTCATATTCGCTTGTATGCTCAAGCTCTTTCCATTCGCTGGCACCCGAAGCCAGGTCATGTTTTTCTGCCGCACTGCACCAAGCCTGATAGCTTTCTGCAGCGGCCATGTTGATTTCAAGCTTAGCTAGTTTCTTGGATGAGCTTTCAAAAAACACTCGTACTCTCCGAAGTAAAGTCATGATTGCTTTCAAGCTTAACAGGAGATACCACTTTTCGCCGTATTATTTACCATTTTATGAGTATTCTTCAGGTTTTGTATGACCCAGATCATTCTTGAAGTGCCATCGCTTTACTCTGCTCCATGTTATGATACGCGCCGTCCTTTCAATCACTTCGAGTTTCCGATGACTATTGAAATCATTCCCTTTGAACGCTTGCTCATCGCTTTTATCCCTACTTTCTTTGTGATTGCTCTAATGCGATATTGGGGGCTGGCATACGGAAAAGCCTGTTACTCAATCATCCGCATGCTACTCCAGCTGCTATTAATTGGCTACGCGCTGATCATGATCTTCGAATCAGAAAGCAGCTTGCTCACCTTGGCTGTTCTATCAGTGATGATGCTGGCATCGAGCTGGATATCTCTAAACACGCTGTCAGATAGCACTGGCAACAACGCACTATCAACAAAGGGACGCTTTCAGTTATTCAGT
>NZ_LWEY01001374.1:0-1050 GCF_001634935.1 Oleiphilus sp. HI0043
TCGTTATACCTAAGCTGCTTTAATCGCTATCAGCGACATAAAGTTGAAACATTGATACCAAAGGTGGGAGTGAGTAAACCCGGCCTCTTTCAAACGCGCTTGATGGGCTTCTAGGGTGTCTGGCATTAGTACCTTTTCAAGGGCGCTTCGCTTTTGGCTCACTTCCAGTTCACTATAGCCGTTTGCGCGTTTAAACAACCAGTGCAGTTCTTCTAGCTCGCTTTGCTCATTTTGATTGTCAAAACAGATCTTTTCGGAAAGAATTAGTACGCCACCCGGCTCCATTGCAGCATAGATATCTTTGAGGAGTTTTAAGCGCAATGCAGGGTCAACAAACTGCAGGGTGAAATTTAACGTCACGACTGAGCAAGGTTGAAACGCCAGCTCTGTGATATCCTTACACACAAGTTCAACGGGAGTTTCTTCGTTATCTATTTTGATATAGTGGTTGCAGCGATCAAGCATCGACTCTGAGTTATCGACGGCGATGAGTTGGCAACTTTTGTCTCTTAAGCCATGGCGCATAGCAAGTGTTGATGCACCTAGGGAACAACCCAGGTCATAACATGCTGAATCGTTCTGAGCGTAGCGCTCAGTGATGAGACCGATCATCGGAATTATCGTGGTGTAACCGGGAACCGAGCGACGGATCATGTCAGGGAAAACTCGGGCAACTGCTTCGTCAAACTTGAAGTCGCCTACGCTATCAAGCGCTTGAGAAAAAATAGTGTCAGGTTTTTGTTCAGTCATTACTTGCTTACCAGTTCTCCACAGCGTACACCGCGATTTTTATAATCGACTAACAAACCCTGCATGCCATCATTTTTATCTGACTGGATAAATAAATAGCCTTGATGACAAACGGCTGTTTGGTTTGAAGGTTTGTGAGAAAGTCGGTATTCGCCTTGATCAAGTTTTTCTATAAAAATAGCTTTATATTCAGCGACAGGGTAGTCATCTTTTTGTTTGTTATGCTGAATGAGCCCATTTTGTTCCAAAGTGAAAAAGGTTACGAAAACTGTTATGAAAATGGCGATGACAAGTGTCGAC
>NZ_LWEY01001375.1:0-1373 GCF_001634935.1 Oleiphilus sp. HI0043
TTATGGCGAATAGTGATAGATGAAGGCGATCGTTACAGCATCTCACATGTGAGTATTTGGGAAGACACGAATACAATCGAATTTAAGACCTACCCTAAAGGCACCGAGTTATTAAAAGGCTTAGAAAGCCATTGGGATGCCCAACGACTGGTATGGTTTACCAAAGGTTTTTACAAAGCTGAAACTCGTGAAGATCGAATAGTCATGTCTGACCTAAGAATGGGCGTTGAAGGCGCTTATGCATTCAATTTCGCCATTGCAGAACAAGTAAACCAAGATACTCAAGTATCGACTATTTCGCCTATCAAAGCCATACGTGTCAACGATTCACTTGATTGGACAAAGCTTACATTACTGTGGGACCGACTTTGGGACTCAAGTGTTTCACTGCATCCGCAGCAGTAAAAGGGGACGGAGGGATTATAAAGTAATCAGTTAACGGATTTTTAGTTGGTACAGAACTCTGATTAAAAAAGAATCCCTCAGTCCCCTTAAAGCAGCTTAGTTGAATCAGAGCGCTACTTATTGGAATGTTATAGATATATTTAGCTAAATCCAGTAGTCGCCAATATGGTTGAAGATCCAGGTGATTATTATTGGTCAAGTTATCAGTGTAATGCTTTAGGTAAAGTATCAGGGTTATTGAACCCGCATAAAGAGTATTTGGCACTGGGCAAGTCGACTGATGAAAGGTTAAATAATTATAGAGAATTGTTTAGGCATCATGTAGATGAAGAAATGATCACAGATATACGCGAGGCGGTTAACAAGGGAATAGCGATAGGTAGTGAAGGGTTCAAGGAACAGATTGAGCGAAGGTATCATCGTCGAGTGGTTCCTGGAAAAGCGGGTAGGCCGAGGATTGAAGGTTGATTGGTAAATGTTACTCTGACCCCGATTACTCTTATTGATAACTGAGTCGTATCAGGTTACAATTCGGCTTATGATTCTATCATTTAAACACAAAGGCCTCGAGAAGTTCTTCAAAGCAGGAAAAACTTCAGGTATTCAAGTAAAGCACTCTAAGCGTTTAAAACTTATTTTAGGCCGACTTAATGCTTCTACTTCCCCAGATGATATGAATTTACCGGGGCTATTTCTGCACTCCTTATCTGGTAAGCGTTCAGATGTTTGGTCTGTTCGTGTTAGTGGGAATTGGAGGGTGACGTTCCGTTTCAATGGGGAACATGCAGAAATTGTAAATTACGAAGATTATCACTGAGGTGAAATTATGCTAATGCACAACCCTCCACATCCAGGCGAGATTATTAAAGAGCTTTGTCTTGAGCCTCTCGAGCTAAGTATCACTGCAGCGGCTGAAGCATTAGGCGTTAGTCGAAAAACACTCTCTAGTATTGTTAACGGTAAAGCAG
>NZ_LWEY01001376.1:0-1350 GCF_001634935.1 Oleiphilus sp. HI0043
ACATCGTTATAGACAGAGCGAGTTTCCAGGACGTCTCCGGGTGAATCGGGACCCAGATCTGCTGCTGTACAACCTGGGCTCGCGACCATCGGCACACCACCCACGGGCGTAGCGTGGTCATAATTCTTTGATAATATTTCGTCAAAATATAACTGTGTCAGCTTTAAGGTCTTATTCCTCCAAAGGGGGTCAGCACTATGTTTCATGGTAAAACTGAAAGAGTTCAGCACTGCAACCATAGCAATCGATAGAATCACAATAGAAATGACGAGTTCAACCAAGGTGACGCCTTGCTGTCGGCTTAAACTTCTTGAACGAGTAACATTAGCTCTCACGGGCATGCCCCCGACGATTCGTAAACAAAACCCGAGGAGGAGAAGCAAATACGATGGGTTTTCGTACCAACGATCGTAACATTGTGATTTGCGGCATCGTCCATACTTGCTGTTTGATCCCACGCCAAACTAACAGTAGCCCCCAACGCCAGCGCAAGGCCATCTATTGAAATTGTGGGCAAAGGTGTTTCCAGTTGATAAGTCTGAACGCTTTGCTGATGCTTCAGTAGGGTAAAATGCAGGTCGCCGCCAGCGGTACGAATAAACTGTATTTCCGCTGGATCTCCCGACGGTATAGGTGCCGCACCCGCTATTTGCACCTCTTGAGCACTGACACCCAAGGCTAACTGTTGCGCGAGTAAACCAAGAGAAAGAAGCCTTTCCTTGGCTAAGTAGTCTGCATAGGAGTCTTTTGAAGAGAACAGGCTATTGGCACCGACACTTAGAACACCGATGAGCACGATGACCATCACCAGCTCAATCAAGGTAAAACCATGCTGGTTAGTCTGTTTTGAATAGTTTGCTATGATCTTGTTCGACAAAAATCTTGCCTTTAAAAAACGAAAAAAAGCGCCCACCGGCGCTTTTTCACACAACTACTAATCAATCACAATTCGTAACATCAATTGAAATAGTTGGGCTATTATTTGCTGCAGCAGCTGTATAGGTAATACGGCAAGTTGCTGCATTAGCTGGTGTTACACCTGAAGCTGTCACTGTAACCGTCGAAGTTGCTAAACCGCCTGGAGTACCACCCAAATCGAAATCAGCAGCAGTAATCTGAGCAGCATCAAGAATACCTTCAGATCCAGCAGTTTGTGCTTCAGGATAGCCGTTCAACATCTGAATAACCTGACCTTCCATTGTAATTTCAGTCAAGGAGTTATCGCCCTGAGCCAAATAGTCTGCGTGAGCTATGGATGACGCAGACCTCATCGCGCCATAAGCACCTTGAAGTGCTGCAGCACGCGCTTCACCACCTAAGTCTGCAAAACGAGGCAATGCAAAGGCTGCC
>NZ_LWEY01001377.1:0-463 GCF_001634935.1 Oleiphilus sp. HI0043
ACGTTTCAGCCATTGCTCCAGCCAGAGCATCGCATCTAGATCCAAGTGGTTCGTCGGCTCATCCAGCAACAATAGGTCAGAAGGGCACATCAGTGCTTGCGCCAAATTCAAACGAATTCGCCAACCACCAGAGAAGTCATTAACCGGGCGCTGCATGTCTTTCTGATCAAATCCCAAACCATGCAGTAACTTTTCCACGATAACTGGTGCTTCATAGGCACCTATGTGCTCCAGCTCTCCATGGAGTTCAGCAATTTTATGGTCATCGTGTGCGGCTTCAGCTTGTTTTAATTCAGCCTCCAGACTACGGAGCTGCTGATGGCCATCGAGCACATAATCTTTAGCCGTTCGCTCTCCTGCTGTGACTTCCTGAGCCATATGAGAAACACGGCAGTTACCGGGCAAAGAATAGGCACCCGAATCCGGGCTAAGTTCGCCTAAGATAAGTTTAAACAAGCTTGTT
>NZ_LWEY01001378.1:0-14764 GCF_001634935.1 Oleiphilus sp. HI0043
AGGAGGATACTCTTTGCTGCGTTATGTCCGTTACCAAAGCTATCGCTTCCCTCGCTGTACTCTCACTTGCGGACAGAGGAATCATCGATCTCGACCAGCCTGTCTGCACGTATTGGACAGAGTTTGCTCAGGCGGGAAAAGACAAAATCACAGTACGCTGCGTTTTGGCTCAACTCGCAGGCGTTCCTGTTGCCGATGCAGCGCCTGCCGGTTCCCTCTATCAAAAAGGGGTTGTCGAGCAAGCATTAGAAGTTCAAGCACCACTTTGGCCCGCAGGCTCTACTCCCTGCTACCACTCTTTTACTCATGGCCCTCTGTGCCAGGCTTTGATCAGTAAGTGTACCGGTCAAACCTTAGGGCAATATTTGCAAGAAGAAATATTTGGGCCAAACAATATTGAATTCTACCTAGGCATGAATGAAAGCCAGATTACTCGTTGCGCCGATATCGTCATATCTAATGGTGTTCCTACCTTACAACAAGTCAACGACCCAAACTCTTTACTTGCTAGAGCTTGGAAACCAATCCCGGACCCTCAGCGTATGTTTGAGGACCCTGATTTCCGAACCCACGAGTTCGGGTCTGGCAATGGCCATAGTAACGCTAGAAATATCGCAAAGATTTATAGCCTATTGTCAATGGAAGGAACTATCGATGAACTCAATCGAGACCATCGACTTATCAGCAAAGCGGCCTTGGAAGACGCGATAAAAGAGCAGTGGGATGGTGTTGAAGTCATGACCCACCGCCACTTTCGCTATGGAACGGGCTTTATGTTGAACAACCCGTATTTTAAAACAGGTGACAACCCTAGAAGCTTCGGCCACCCCGGTTTAGGCGGCGCTATTGCTTTTGCTGACCCAGATGCAAAAATCAGCTTTGGCTATTGTGGCAATCGAGTACACCCGATTAATGAAACAGGGCCCTGCGCCAAAGCCTTAATTGATGCTTTGTACAGCTGCATATAGCAACGCCAGCCAACTAAACCTAAGCAGTCACTGGCCCGCTATGAAAACGAAATTCTTCATCTGGCTGCTCGATTAATTCCTGCTCTTTCTCTCTGAAAAAAGCGACTCTCTCGTCGAGCCCTTCTTTGCAATAACCCGAAGCAAGTTTTAGATAGTCTTGATAGTGACGAGACTCCGACTTGAGCAAAGAAATATAAAAGTCCTTTAACTCATCGTCTAGCAAGGGCGCTGTCTTGGCAAAGCGCTCGCAGGAGCGCGCTTCAATAAATGCGCCAATGATCAGTAGATCAATCACACGGTCAGGATCTTGTTTTCGGACAGAATCTCTAAGCCTTGCTGCATAGCGTGATGCCGTCATGTGACCGTATGCCAGTTTACGTTTTTTGATAAATTTCATTACCTGTTCGAAATGCCTGAGCTCTTCACGAGCCAAGCGAGACATCTTCATCAGCAAGTCTGGATTACCCGGATAACGGTGAATCAGGTTAAGCGCTGTCATTGCTGCTTTCTTCTCACAGTGAGCGTGATCCAGCAGCATGATATCCTGATTAGCCAGGGCATTTTCGACCCAAAGGTCAGGGGTTTCACAGCCAAGAAAGCTATATATTTCACTTAAGTCCTGGTTTATCTCACTCACAAACATTACTCACTGATATCTTCATCTAAATTTAAAAATTCTTTCATAGCACACCAAGACGCTAGCTTATCCTCTTTCGACATGGCTGCATTGGCAGGACTGGTCGAAGGTAAGTTCAGGGTTGTATCAGGAGTAACTGAAACGCCGATAAACTTCTTGTACAACTTGGCTGCAGCCTGACCGTTAAACGCAATCAGCTTAATACTCGGGTTCTGTTCAAGCATGCCTTGAATATCATTCGCCTTCATAGTGGACTGGTCGATATTCGAATCCAGACTTCCTGGGCGGTAGCATGAATGAGCGACATCCCAAATCGCGATACCGCAGCGTTTAGCCTCTTCCAGGCGTTGCACATAAGGCAAGGCCAGGTCAAAACTGCATAGTTGCGCCAATATCCACCAGAAGGCATTGCGAGGATGTCCGTAGTATTGCTGCTCTTGCAGGGATTTAACACTGGGCATCGTGCCTAATATTAGAACTGTTGGCTCTTCTCCAAGCACCGGAGGAAAGCCTTTATCGATTACTTTTTGCGTTTCAGCCATTATACTTCACACTAATAACGCTAGAACTTTAATGCCACCGCTGAAGATGCCTTGATCGCCTTCTGCGTTGCCGCCTCAATTGTTTCATCCAAGGCCAGTGCAACCCCCATACGGCGTTGCCCCTTTACTTCGGGCTTGCCGAACAAGCGCAAGTGCACATCAGTATCAGACAAACATTCTTCAAGGTTACCAAAGCAAAGTTGTTTGGACTCCCCCTCAACCAAAATGACCGAGGACGCTGCCGGACCAAGCTGTTTAATCTGGGGAATAGGCAATCCAAGAATAGCCCGCGCATGCAAAGCAAACTCAGAAAGATCTTGCGATACTAAGGTCACTAAGCCTGTATCGTGTGGCCTAGGTGAGACTTCACTAAACAAGACTTCATCGCCTTTTACGAATAACTCAACGCCAAAGATACCATTGCCACCCAGGTTTTCAGTCACTTTATGAGCGATATCCTGAGCCGCTGCCAAGGCCTTTTCGCTCATTGCTTGAGGCTGCCATGACTGTTGATAATCACCATTCTTTTGGACATGGCCAATCGGCGCACAGAAACTTGTCTGACCAGCGTGGCGAACAGTTAATAAGGTTATCTCATAATCAAAGTCGACAAAGCCTTCGATAATGATGGTGCCTGCCCCTGTACGGCCACCTTCTTGTGAATATGCCCAAGCGGCATCAATACCATCCTCAGTCTTCACAGTGCTCTGGCCTTTGCCAGAGGAGCTCATAATCGGTTTCACCACACACGGCAAACCAATCTCCTGAAGCGCTTGTCGATAAGCCTCATAATCGCTGGCAAACTGATAGGGAGAGGTTTTTATGCTCAAATCCTCTGCCGCCAAGCGCCGAATACCTTCGCGATTCATGGTGAGATTAACTGCACGTGCAGAGGGAATAACCTGGTAGCCTTCTTTCTCTAGCGCCACCAATTCAGCGGTCGCAATGGCTTCGATTTCTGGCACAATTAAGTGTGGTTGCTCTTTCTCGACCACCTCTCTAAGCGCTTTTGGGTCAAGCATATCGATCACGTAACTGCGATGTGCGACTTGCATCGCCGGTGCATTGGCATACCTGTCCACAGCAATCACTTCGACACCAAAGCGCTGTAATTCGATAACCACTTCTTTGCCCAGCTCACCAGAGCCGCAAAATAATACCTTTGTTGCCGTAGGCGATAAGGGCGTGCCAATGCTAGTCATTTTGATAAACCTGTTGTCAGTTGTTAGGATAAATCTAGATATAGGATTTCTGTTCGCGCTCTTTAGCGAGCTCTAGTATTTTTTTCTTTTCAGTATTGTCCATGCCCCACCAGCGGGATATTTCGTCACCCGTGCGGTGACAACCCACACAGACATCATTTACATCAAGTGCACAAATACTGACACATGGAGACGGGACTTCATTCATTTCTTCTGGCATACAACTACTCTTCGCTAACGACTATTCGGCAACTACTTTCTAATAAAAACATAAAATGTGAAACGTCGATCTTAACAGGCAAACACTTAGTCCTCCAGAATCAACCCTGATTCATAGCGCTGACCGTTTTGAACATAGTGCGCTGCACTTAGACTGAGCATTTGAATCTCCTGCTCACTTAAAGCACGTTTCACCTTGCCAGGACTACCCAGCACCATCGAGCCATCCGGCACGACCATATTTTCAGGTATCAAGGCGTTCGCGCCAATCAAACAATTCTTACCAATTTTCGCGCCATTCAGTACAACGGCATTAATACCAATCAAGGAATTCTCTCCGATATGGCAACCGTGCAACATGACCTTGTGGCCAATCGTCACATTTTTCTCTATTTGTAAGGGAAAGCCCGGGTCAATATGAAGAACAGAACCGTCTTGAATATTGCTATTTTCACCAATGATAACTTTATCGTTATCCGCACGAATCACCACATTAAACCAGATGCTAGCACCCTCATGGACTTCGATATCGCCAATTAATGATGCGTTTGGCGCAACAAACGCTGCGTCACCAATAAATTTTGGTTTTTTGCTTCCCAAGGAGTAGATCATTTACCTTCACCGTCAAAAATTGTTATGTTCGCATCAAATGCAATATTCATCAGTTCAACAAGCACCACGGCAGACAAGCCCCAAATTTCATAACGCTCGCCCTGATGGTGGTAATCATAGCTTGGCACAGAGAATGCCAGACCTTTGTAGGTCATTCTATCACGACGCACGGGTTCTTCATTTAAAAAGAAACTCACCGGCACTTTGAAAATACTGTCTAGTTCATCTAGATTTGGCTTTAATTCTATCTCTGGCTCCACCAGGCCGACAAAAGGCGAAACACGAATACCGTGCAGGGATATCACCTGACTCAAAGGCCCTAGCAGCTCAACTTGTTCAGGGTGGACGCCAATCTCTTCATGACACTCTCGAAGTGCAGTATTAACAAGTGTTGTATCTTCCTCATCATACTTCCCCCCCGGAAAGGCTACCTGCCCTTTATGTGTATTCATATGTTGCGCCCGGCGCGTGAAAATAATCTGAGGCTCTGGTTCGCGGGTTAAGGGAACTAGAATACCTGCCTCGGGTAACTCTTCGACAATATTTTTTGGCTGATGCTGCTCGATTCGCGCTCTCAGTAAATTAATTATTTGCATTGGGGATTAGAGGTTCCAAAACTTAAGTGGCGAATAAGGAGCTCGTTGACAGATCTAGTAAAAAAGCTCACTCAGATAAAGATCTCAAGTTGTTTACTAAGCCAAACTTTAGCATACTGCCCCCTCAATAAAAATCACTGGTGAGAAACCTATGAAATTCTGCAGTCATTGTGGCGACGATGTTGAGAAAAAGATTCCTGAAGATGATAACCGACAGCGTTACGTCTGCTTAGGCTGTGAACATATCCATTACCAGAACCCGAATATTGTTGCCGGCACCATTCCCACTTGGGGCGATAAGGTATTATTATGCAAGCGCGCCATCGAACCCCGTTTAGGCTATTGGACTCTGCCAGCGGGTTTTATGGAAAACCAGGAAACGACAGAAGAAGCCGCTATGCGTGAGACCTGGGAAGAAGCAGAAGCGAAGGTAAACCTAAAAGGCTTATTTACTATGATCAGCGTCCCGCAGATTGATCAGGTACATATCTTTTTTCTCGCTGAACTAAAACAGGAGAGCTACGCTGCAGGTCAAGAAAGCCTAGAAGTAAAACTCTTCGACGAACAAGATATCCCCTGGGATGAAATCGCTTTCCCAACAGTTAAACGCAGTTTGAAGACGTTTTTCGAAGACCGAAAACGGGGCACTTACGGTGTGCATGTCAGTGATATTTTCCGCGAACCACGTGAGATCCCTGAGCATGTTGCAGATTTACTTGATTAAGACCAGATACTTAAAGGCCGGGAGTTAAAAAATGAAATACCTACATACTATGGTTCGTGTCAAGGACCTAGAAGCCTCTCTGGACTTCTATTGCAATAAACTAGGGCTCGTTGAGATTAGTCGCAAAGACAGCGAGAAAGGCCGATTCACACTAGTATTTCTTGCGGCACCGGACGATGCTGATGAAGCGAGAATTATCAAAGCCCCTTGCCTGGAACTAACATACAATTGGGACACTGAAGACTACACCGGCGGTAGGAATTTCGGGCACCTGGCTTTTTCTGTCGACAATATCTATGAGCTATGTGAAAAACTACAGTCACAAGGATTAACGATCAACCGGCCTCCGAGAGACGGCTACATGGCCTTTATTCGTTCACCCGATGGCATATCAATCGAACTTCTACAAAAGGGCGATAACCTTGCACCTGAAGAGCCTTGGGTATCAATGACGAATACGGGGGAGTGGTAAAGAGTTTAAGGGCTGTAGGTCTTAATAATTTCTTTAACTCTTCCCTGCTGCTTCATCTTTCGCAAGTGATGATTAAATGCAGAGACAATTGCCTGATGATCAGCTAAAGACTTAACAATCGCCATGTGAAGCTCACGCTCAGTATAAGCGGGCTCTACAAATTTAAGCTGTTCGTTAAGCATCTTATTTTTCTGCATCAAGCGACTCAAAATCAAATGATCACCAATGCCGATATCTATCCGCCCCAGTGCCAGCATCTTTAACATGCTTAAGGCGTTTACCATTGGGGTTTTATTCAGCCCTGCAGCATTGTCGAAATTATGACCAAAACTCGCCCCCTTTCTTACTCCTATTTTTAAACCTTTTAGATCATCCAATTTCTGATATGAAATCACTTCGCTCTGATCAGAAATAAAGCTAATTTGATTAACATAGTAAGGGTCGGAATAAAGAAAATTGCTCGCTCTTTGCTCGTTAAACCATAAGCCGATCAATACATCAACCATGCCTTTTTCGGCTTCTGCTAATACTCTTCGCCAAGGCTTAATTGAGACTTCAACGGAGTAGCCTGCACGCTCGAAAGCTTCTATTACAATCTCTGTTGCCAATCCTTTGCGCGGCTGCTGTTCATACAGAAACGGCTCCCAAGGCGGGCCTGCCAAACGCAGAGTTTTCTTAGGCTCCACATTCGAGGCTCCTTCATCATTAAGGCCTTGACCTGCAAACACCCTCATACTGACAAGCAGCAACCCGCCAATCAGTATGAGTGCATTTCGAAGCACTGGTAGCATAAACAACAATACTCTGATCAGGACTTTAGCTGTTATCAGCTAGATAGAACCAGGTATCAAGCACCGAATCGGGATTTAGTGAAATACTATCGATATCCTGCTCCATTAACCAACGCGCTAAGTCAGGATGGTCTGAGGGGCCTTGCCCACAAATACCAACGTATTTGTTTGCTCGCTTGCAAGCGCTAATAGCATTTTCCAGTAGTGCTTTAATCGCCTCGTTACGTTCATCAAACAAGTGAGCAATGATTCCAGAATCTCTATCGATACCGAGTGTTAACTGAGTTAAATCATTGGAACCAATTGAGAAACCATCGAAGTGCTCCAGGAACTGATCTGCCAAAATAGCATTTGCAGGCAGCTCACACATCATAATGACTTTCAGGTCGTTCTCACCACGCTTTAGGCCTTTCTCGGCCAGTAATTCTACCACGTGCTTGGCCTCGCCAACTGTTCTGACAAAAGGCACCATAACTTCAACATTGGTCAGGCCCATTACATCGCGTACACGCTTAAGCGCTTCACATTCTAAATAGAAACAGTCACGGAAGGTTTCAGAAATATAGCGCGATGCACCACGGAAGCCGAGCATCGGGTTTTCTTCGTCTGGTTCATATAATGTGCCACCGATAAGGTTGGCGTATTCGTTAGACTTAAAGTCTGACAAACGAACAATCACACGTTTTGGGTAGAACGCCGCAGCCAGTGTCGAAATACCTTCAACCAGCTTATCGATATAGAAATCAACCGGAGAGGCATATCCACTGATACGCTGCTCGACTGTTTGCTTAAGGTCAGGCGGCAAGGTGTCAAAGTTCAGCAAGGCCTTAGGGTGCACACCAATCATTCGGTTGATAATAAACTCTAGACGAGCCAGACCAACACCTTCATTTGGCAGTGCCCTGAAGTCGAAAGCCCTATCAGGGTTTCCGACATTCATCATAATTTTCAAATCCATATCAGGCATCGAATCGACAGAGTTTTCTTTCAACTCAAAGTCGAGTAAGCCTTCATAGATAAATCCGGTATCACCTTCTGCACAAGAGACGGTTACTTCTTGCCCATCGCGCAATACATCACTGGCATCACCACAACCAACAACAGCAGGAATCCCGAGCTCACGCGCAATAATCGCAGCATGGCAAGTACGGCCACCACGATCTGTCACGATAGCTGAAGCACGCTTCATTACCGGCTCCCAATCCGGATCAGTCATGTCTGTAACGAGTACATCACCGTCCTGAACCTGATCCATGTCAGCAATATCATCAACGACTTTCACTGCGCCACTACCGATCTTGTGACCGATACTGCGCCCTTCTACGACAACGGTTCCGGTCTCTTTCATTAAGTAGCGTTCTAGAATAGCAGTACTAGAACGACTCTTAACCGTTTCAGGGCGCGCCTGAACAATATACAACTCACCGTCATCACCATCTTTTGCCCACTCGATATCCATCGGGCGATCATAGTGTTTCTCGATAATCAGCGCTTGCTTGGTCAGCTCATTGAGCTCTTCATCACTCAGTGAGAACTGTTTGCGCTGTGCCATATCAACCTTGACGGTTTCAACCAGTGAGTCACTATCATCCTGGCTATAGACCATCTTGATCGCTTTGCTACCCAAGTTACGCTTGAGAATTGCTGGGCGACCAGCTTCATAAGTGGGCTTATGTACATAAAATTCGTCTGGGTTCACTGCACCCTGCACGACAGTTTCACCCAAGCCATATGAGGAAGTGATAAACACCACATCTCTAAAGCCGGATTCGGTATCGAGGGTAAACATAACACCGGAGCTCGCCGTCTCACTGCGCACCATCTTTTGAATACCAGCGGACAATGCGACTTCACTATGCTCAAACTCATGGTGAACACGATAAGAGATCGCTCTATCGTTATAAAGCGAAGCAAAAACTTCTTTAACCAGAGCTTTAACTTGTTCGATTCCGGTAACATTCAAGAAGGTTTCTTGCTGACCAGCAAAAGAAGCCTCAGGCAAATCTTCGGCAGTGGCGGAAGAACGAACTGCAACGGCCAAGTTTTGATTTCCGTCTTGTAGCTTTTTGAAAGCATCTTCAAGCGCCCTATTGAGAGCCTCTTGAAACGGAGCCTCCATCACCCAGCCACGAATTTTGGCACCACTTTCTGCCAAGGCTGTAACGTCTTTTACATCGAGTGAAGCAAGCTCTGCATTGATACGCTCACTTAAGCCGTTCTCTGATAGAAAGTCCCAATATGCCTGAGCCGTTGTAGCAAAACCGCCCGGCACCCTTACCCCTACAGAAGATAGATGACTGATCATCTCGCCGAGTGAAGCATTCTTTCCCCCCACTCGATCAACATCGTTCATACCCAGTTCATCAAACCAAATAATGTAGTCCTGCAAGGCTTATTCTCCTGTACATTAGCGAAATACTGATAATTATGCGCTTTACCTAACGCGAGCAGGTGTGAATTGTAACACTTTATGCTAACTTATTTGAATCAATCCTCGGCTTCAAAATAAGGTTTTTTATGGGTAATCAGCGTACTGCTTTTTTCATTTCAGACGGCACAGGTATCACCTCAGAAGCGTTAGGCGTCAGTTTATTAACACGATTTGAAGAGCATGAATTCGAGAAAGTCACGCTTCCTTACGTTGATAGCATTGAAAAAGCCCTCGAAACGGTCGAGAAAATTAATGCTGCGGCGGAGTTAAATGGCGCGAAAGCTATTATTTTCGACACCATCGTTGATGATGGCATCAGAAAGATCATCAAAAAGAGTAATAGCTTGATGATTGATATTTTCGCCGCTTTTCTAGGGCCGCTGGAACAAGAGCTCGGCGTTCGCTCTTCTTATCAGGTAGGTAGAACACGCATTACTAAAAATACCCGCTATGACCAAAGAATAGAGGCTATTAACTACGCACTCGACAATGACGACGGTGCTCGCACCAAACTCTATGACCAAGCGGATGTGATATTGACCGGCGTATCGCGCAGTGGCAAAACCCCTACTTGTCTCTATCTTGCAATGCAGTACGGCATTAAGGCGGCCAACTATCCAATTACCGAAGAAGATATCGAAGACCAAAAGCTGCCCGCCTCTTTACGCCCCCATAGAAACAAGATTTTTGGCCTGACTATTGAGCCTGACAGGCTTGCCGCCATTCGCCATGAACGACGCGCTAACTCGCGTTACTCTTCAGCAAAGCAATGTAATTATGAAGTTGAAGAGGTTGAGCTAATGTATCGCAGAGAAAGGATTCCCTTTTTGAATACGACACATTACTCGGTTGAAGAAATTGCTACCCGCATCATGGTGCAATCGGGTATTGAGCGACGCTGCTAGCCATAACGCTAGCAGTACCTGTTTAGCACTTTTCTGCTTTTAGCGTTTAGAGTTCTTTAATCTCTAAACCCAGTCCTTCAAGCGCATCTCGCTGACTTTGCTGGCTAATCACCGCAACACTCGCTAAGTCTGGCTGCAGGTAAGTCTTGGCAACACGCTGCAGATCATCAATTGTGACCGACAAAACTTTCGCCCTAAATGCTTCGCGATGCTCCTGGGTTCGACCAAACAACAAGTTATGGTAATCACCCTTTGCTTCACCAGCTGGCGATCTTGGTTTATCTATTTGCGATACAACTCCCAAAATAGCCTGCTCTAACTCTTCTCCATCATGCTCCTCGATATGCAGCCATTCTAATGAAGCGTCGAAGTCATCAAGTGTTTCACTTAGACGAGGATCACGATAAGAGAAAAACCTGAAGGATGCCGAACCTGAGTCCTGCCCTGCACCACCGCCATAGGCACCACCTTGCTCTCTGATCGTCCTATGTAAATAGCCATTTCTTAAAAAGCCTCCCAATACAGACAAGGCTGGTGCATCATCATGACCGACAGCGACAGTAGGATAAGCCTTGGCACAGAAGTTGACTTGCGTGGACGTTAGCCAAGCTTCTTTTACGGTTTCACGTCTCTCTGTTAAAGAAAAATGACTATTCGCAGCAGGTTCAAAGTCTTTATAGGACTGATGAATAAAGCCTGCAATTTCATCAGAGACTTCCGACTCCGAGACCAGTAAGAACTGACGAGGCTGTGCTAAAACTGCCTTATGAATACTTTCCAAACCTTCAGCCAAGCTGGATAAGGCTTTACTATCGATATCGCCACTTTCAGTTGATAGCGATTCATCTAAAGCCTTCAAGGCTTTAATGCCTTGCATTCCCCCTAGCTGATAAGCGAGGTACGAGCCAGGGCTCATTCTGCTAGAGGCAACTCCCATCGCCAAGGCATGACCGCTACTGGTTACACCTTGCTCACGACGCGCTCGCATCTGAGCCACCAGTTCGCGAAGACGTTCATGCTCATCGAAACGAACGTTGTCGAGCGTTTCCTTAAGCATCTCTGTCAAAGCGACGTAGTTTCGACTAAGCGCCTTCCCTGAAAATACCAATACTCCTTTGATATCTTGAACGTCGTCAATTTCGCCCTTAACGGAGCTGTACGCTCCCAGGCCACCAGTTAAAGCAGACTGCTTATTCTGCATTTCCAGGTAACTGCTCTCGCCCGCACCTAGAGCGGTAACCACGGCAGTATAAATCGGCAAGAGTGCTTGCAAGTCTTCGCTAAGCTCAGGCATATCAATAATAATCTGCTGATAGACCAAGCCATTTGTGCCTTGGTGGTAACAAGTAATATTATCCGAAACTTTGGCTGGTTCGCCTTTGGGGAAGTGTAAATGCAGGGGCACGTCTGGAATGCCAACCTTAGGCAAGATCGATTCATCATCTTTCATGATCTGACGCTGCTTCAAGGCTTCCGCCTGATCTATGACCTTTTGCTTCTCTTCCTCGTTCAGATTCTGCTTAATTTCAGCTAGTTGCTTCGTTAGCAGAGCTGTTCTGACCTCATCGTAAGAAGTATCCGGACGAAGAGATAAAGTGACTCGGTGTGAGTTATCCAATAAGTGCTTTTTCACCAAAGATTTGAAATATTCAGGGTCTTTAACGCGCTCTCTTAACTTTTCAATCACCGGCTCAAGGTCTAGCAATGCGACCGGGTCGCCACCGTGCAACATCGAAGGCAATGCGCCGAGTATCAACTGCAAACCGTAAGGGTAACTGTCTCCCGCAATTTCTCGCTGACTTAACTCAAGCTGATGCAATACCGCATCCAAACGTTCTTTAGCAACACCTTCTTGGGCAACTTTCTCTAACACAGCGAAGATTTCTGCTTCTAGCTCTTCCTCTTTACCCGGTTCACTTCCCTCTAAACCACACGCAAAAGCCATTTCTCGGTTAGAGTCTTCCAAACCACACAAGGGTGATGGCGCATGCCCTAGCTTTGAAGCCTCTAATGCTCGCTGCAATGGTGCAGCACTGTTCTCAAACAACACATCAGCCAATAGATGTGCTTCGAGGTTTTGTTCCAAATCAAAGCTGTAACCTAACAACCATGAGACAACAATGTGCGTCTTATGTTCGGTCGGCTCATCTTTTTCAACGGGGTAATTTTCCTGAATCCGAATCGGTGCACAATAGCGTTGCTCATCGTTGATTCTGATTCGGTGATCTTCTTTAGAGAATCTGGATAAAGCGTAACCCTGAAAGTGACAATGGTGCTCATAAGCTGGAATATCGCCAAAGGTCAGAAACACAGCATTACTTGGATGATAGTGCTTTTTGTAAAAGCCTTTTAAGTCATCATAACTTAAACCGGTGATATGCTCAGGATCTCCACCACTATTAAAGTGATAGGTAGTAGTCGGATACAAATGGCGCGTTAATGTCTGCCATAGTTGACTAACCGGTGAGCTCATCGCTCCCTTCATTTCATTATAAACAACACCCTTGTAACTCAGATCGCTATTGGCATCATCTGCTTTTTCAAACTCAAGTCGATGCCCCTCTTGTAGAAAATCCATCTCGTCGAGTCGAGAGAAGAAAACTGCATCGAGATACACTTCGAGAAGATTATTAAAATCTTTCTTGTTTTTACTTGCAAAAGGGTAAGCCGTCCAGTCACTACTGGTAAAGGCATTCATAAAAGTATTTAAGGATCGGCGGATCATCATAAAGAAGGGGTCACGAACCGGATATTTCTCGCTACCACACAGTGCCGTATGCTCAAGAATATGTGCGACGCCAGAGTTGTCAGTCGGAACTGTTTTTAGACCTACCAAAAATACGTTTTCGGTATTAGTGGTCGCAAAATGCAGGTGCCTGGCACCCGTCCCCAAGTGCTCATACTCTTCGGCTGTCACATGCAAAGCATCAATGCTTTGAGAGCGGATCAGTTTGAAATCTTTATGCTGCATGTTAGCCATATATCGTTAATACCTTATATTAATACTACTGAATGATTATACTTTTAGGACAATAACCCAAACGCTCTATTGAGCACTCAACTGCACTTTTACAAGCAGAAAGCAGTTTAGCCCAGAATCGAATATTCTGTGACTTATCTTACATTTACATCTTATTTCTAAGCATTTTTTTCTATTTGAGTCTACACTCTAGACATAACGTAAGCGATGCGCCTTCAATACTCAAGCAACGATTAATCCAGAGTACATATTTTACACGTTAGTAAACGGAAATGTGGCGGAGCAACTCAGCTCCTATTTCTTAAGGGTAGTATATAAATGGTCGATCTTAGACCTCTTCTTTTTATAAATTTCTTAATGATTTTGCTGTTAATCATTGCGGGCACAGGGCCGGCAAATAATGAAGCAGACATTGTAAAAGCTAAAACTTCTATCGAATCCGAGCCTGACGTACCGGTAAGTGCGGGCACACCGGCTCCTCAAGAAACAACAAAAGAAGCTGAATATATTGAGCTTAGTGAAATGAGCAAACAAGTGCTTGACTCGCTAAAAAGAACTGAAGACCTTGCGTTTTCTGAAGAAGCAATTTTCGCAGATGAAGTTGAAGCTCCGGCCCCTACCCCGCCCATAAGAGAAGTTATTATCTCTGAAACGAAGAAGCCCGAAGTAATCACCTACAAAAACACAGAACAGCCCGAGCCCAAACCTGTCATTACCGGCACTTTGATTGTGCGCTCAAACGTTACCGACGATACCGTATTGGTAAACGGTAAACCTTATGGCCCAACTAAACTGGAAATGCAGCTAACACCTGGTAATTACAACATCGAAGTTGCTAAAGAAGGTTATCAGAGCTGGTTATCAAGCGTTGATATACGACGCNNNNGCANNAAACACTTCGCCTTCTGCTGTGGTTAGCGTTGCCTTGCCAAATGGCTTTCCATCTTTAAATGTGCCGGTGATCTTACTTCCATTAGGGTTTAGGATCTCTCCCTTACCGTGATAGAGGCCATCAATAAATTGTCCGACATACTTTTTACCGTTCGCATAGGTTTCGACACCCTTGCCGTGGAACATACCGTTAGAGAATGAACCTTCGTAGTGTCCGCCATCCGGGTAGGTTAGGGAACCGTTACCGTGGAATAAATTGTCTGAGAAGCCGCCAACATATAGTAGGCCCCCCTTGGTTGTAAGAGAGCCTTGCCCATTGAGCACGCCATCAATCCAGAAACCTGTATAGATGTCACCGGTAGCTTTGGTTAGGGTTCCTTCACCATTAAACTCATTTTCATCAAGCTCACCAATGTAGGTATCGCCGTCTGTGGTGGTGAGGGTGCCGCGGCCTTGCATATTGCCTTCAAACCACTCTCCCTGGTATTTCATTCCGTTGGCATATCGGACAGAGCCGATGCCATGAAAGTTGCCATTAACGAAGGAGCCGTTGTATTCAAAGCTGCCTTCTTGAATGTAGCTTCCTTCGCCTGTCTTGATATCGTTTGCCCACATACCATTTTGGTAATCAACTTTAGTAAATTGCTGAAGCTGAGCTTTTAGTGTTTTGGTGCTTCCGCGTCGTATATCAACGCTTGATAACCAGCTCTGATAACCTTCTTTAGCAACTTCGATGTTGTAATTACCAGGTGTTAGCTGCATTTCCAGTTTAGTTGGGCCATAAGGTTTACCGT
>NZ_LWEY01001379.1:0-774 GCF_001634935.1 Oleiphilus sp. HI0043
AGTACGGATAGATTAATTAGTCAATTAAGTGGCGCAAAAAAGACGAAATAAGCGCCACATAAATAAATGTTCAAAATTTTGTCACTTATCTTATAAGTTATTGCCAGCGCAATAAAACTCAATCAAGCTTTATATTGAGACGAATCCAGATAGGTATTCGCAGCCTTACTTTCGCGGGTAATCTGCTTAAGTTCCATAGAGATCTCATCTCTATGCTTCAAGCTATCTTTTAGCACCAGAGAGTAAACTTTTTCATAGCGCCTCAAGATCGATAAAAGCTGTGCCCTATCTTCTTTAGTTCGCATACTAGCAATAACTGCCTGAAGCTCGACACGCACCTGAGCATCGAGCTCAGTTAAAAGCGCCCAATCCTGCTTGTCATTAGCATCTTTTAGTTGTTTAGCAATATTTAGAAACCGTTCGTTCACGCCATGCCACCTAATGATATTCAAGCACTCAATAATGAAGCAATACACACAAACAATGCAAGTTAAGATCCGCCCCCATGGAAACGAAAAAAGGCGATAATTACAACATTATCGCCTTAGCCTTAGTTACTGATCAACGTTAACTGATCTCAGATCGTTAAGGAAATTATTTCCGATTCCTCACTCTGAACACCGTCGATATCGATAGTCAAAATCACAAAATAATAAGTGCCTGCTACCATATCATCGATCTGCGCACTGGTATCCGAGCCACTACCTACAACAACACTTTGAGCTAAGTTTGATGCATCTGTACCATATCGAATAAGGTAACTGTCAATTTCGT
>NZ_LWEY01001380.1:0-956 GCF_001634935.1 Oleiphilus sp. HI0043
GTCGTTTGGGTGGTGCTGAGATAGCTAGAAGTGAATGGTATCGTGAAGGTCGTGTGCCTCTACATACATTGCGTGCAGACGTTGATTACTCAACGCATGAGGCAAATACCACTTACGGCATTATTGGCGTTAAAGTTTGGATCTTCAAGGGCGAGATTCTGGGTGGTATCGAACAGGTACGTGCTGAGAAGAAAGCTACCAAGAAGAAAGCTGCTAAGTAAGGGGCCAAGTAATGCTACAACCAAAACGTACCAAATTTAGAAAAATGCAGAAAGGCCGTAACCGCGGTCTGGCTCAGCGCGGTGCAAAGATAAGCTTCGGCGAATATGGTCTTAAGTGTACCGATCGCGGGCGTATTACTGCACGACAGATTGAGGCGGCTCGTCGTACGATCTCTCGAAAAGTTAAGCGTGGTGGTAAGATCTGGATCCGAATTTTTCCTGACAAGCCGATTACGCAAAAGCCTTTAGAAGTTCGTCAAGGTAAAGGTAAAGGTAGTGTTGAATATTGGGTTGCCCAGGTTCAGCCAGGTCGAGTTTTATTCGAAATTGAAGGTGTGCCGGAAGAGCTGGCGCGTGAAGCATTCGCTCTTGCAGCTGCAAAATTACCTGTTTCGACAACCTTTGTTGAAAGGACGGTGATGTAATGAAAGCAAGTGAATTAACAAGTAAGTCTGTAGACGAGTTGAATCAGGATCTTCTTGGTTTGCTTAAAGAGCAGTTTAACTTGCGTCTACGCAAGTCTACTGGTCAGTTGAATCAGTCTCATTTACTTCGTCAGAATAGACGCGACATTGCACGCATTAAAACTGTATTGACGCAAAAGGCAGGTGAATGATTATGACTGATACTGCACAGAACACAGCTCGTACCTTAAATGGTAAAGTTGTTAGTAACAAAATGGATAAGTCAATCACTGTGATGATTGAGCGTCGTGTAAAGCATCCAATCTACGGT
>NZ_LWEY01001381.1:0-972 GCF_001634935.1 Oleiphilus sp. HI0043
ATTAAGCTTATTCAAATCAATTAACATGATGATATTTTCACTTCCAAGCTCAGCTTATATTCCAACAGAATTGACACTTGCAACCCTAGCCAAAGGCATAAAACCAGACTGAGTACCACGTATCGAGTGTTCAGCATGCCTCAGTAAATACTGACTAAAATGACGCGCCTGCTCTTCAGTCATCTCAACAACAACCTTAGGCTCTTGCGCAGAAACTTTAAGCAGCGCACCTTCAGCAGAAATATTCGCAGCAGTGCTTTGTATTTCATCATTCAGTTCAGTCGTACCTTGAAAAGCAAAAATAAAGGCAAAAGCGACACTGGCCGCTAAGGCAAGCCAAGCACGACTTCCGCCTCTTTTGCTCGACGATTCAGAGCTATCATCAAGAAGCGGAACAACTTTTTGATCCTCACGGCGATCAGCAAGATTCTGAGGGACAGTACCTTCTACGCTATCCATCTCGGTACTCATATCGAGTGAAGGTTCAGCTGCATTGTCCCGGATTGCCGCAGCCACCCCGGCACTAATATCAATATTGAAGTGGCTTTCACTATCTCGTTTCAGCACCTGACGCGCCTCATGATAGCGCCCCCACAGTAGCTGCACCTCTTGTTCATCGGAGTGACCGAGTATTCGCTGAAGTTCCAGCTCATTTGACTCATCATCCATCAACGCTGATATAGACTCTCTTAATCTCTCGTCCATTAATCACCTCTCATGGCTTTGATCTCATTATCAATCGCTTCTCTAGCCCTAAATATACGCGACCTAACAGTTCCAACCGGGCATTCCATCACCGCCGCAATTTCGTCATAACTTAAATTATCAAACTCCCTTAGCGTCAAAGCGATGCGCAAATCTTCAGGCAGCTTTTTAATCGTATTCTTGATCACAGCTTCCAACTGGTCTTTACTCAACAACTGTTCAGGTGATGCGGTATCTTTTAAAGCACTGGCATTTGGGTTTAACTCC
>NZ_LWEY01001382.1:0-1173 GCF_001634935.1 Oleiphilus sp. HI0043
GACAACAGCGATATTGTCACTGTTGATATCGACATATTCTGGCTCAGGGTCTGCTGCGTACAGGTCAGCAATTCCGGTGATGTCTAGAGTTTGGCTTGTCCAATCAGCAGGTTCACCGCTTAGGTTAAGAATAACCAGCTCGCCAGCTGGAAGCTGCGGTGGCGCACCATCGCCTAGATCTTCATCACGCTCGTTTTCAAGAATCACAAGTGCATACATGCTGTCCGGGCTGACTGCGATAGAGTCTGGTTGGCCGCCAAGAGCGATCGTTCTAACTAGAGTTTTACTCGCAATATTAATGACAGCTAGCTCGCCCGATACCGTGACGTAGTCTGTTGAAGTGTTTACAGCCGCGAGAGCGTACTCTCCTTTGATCGCTACTGATGTTGGCTCGCCATTGAGTGCGAATGTGCCTGCAGCAGCCGGAGACTCAATAGTAGAAATATCGACGAAGCCTAGCTGTTCTTGCTCGCTGTCAGTATAGATTAACGTTTGTCCGTCAGTGCTTGCGGCAACAATTTCTGCAACGGTTTCGGTGTCGTCATTACATTGAGTATTGATCTGCTCACATACGTGGAAAGTCGCCACTCTATTGAAGTTTTTGACTGACGAGGAGTCTTTATCGTCATCGCTGCAACCTGCTAACAAGAGGGGGCTTGAAATGGCGAGAGCGAGAGCCGTTTTCTTAAACATATTCATAGAGTGCATAATTTTCCTTTCCATTTAACGATAGGTGTTTTTACTGAAGAGGGAATTATGTTTCGAGAGTGCTACAAATTTATGTCTCTTTTAAGTCACTTTGGTGACGGTACTTATATGCAAGGAGTGGAGCCTTCCTGTTTCTATAGAAAAATGACTAGTCGAAACAGGAGGCGAGTTGATTTAGCCGGGCTAGAGAGCACAGAGGTTTGATAACCAGATTGTCTGATAAGGCGCTAAATCGATTGTGTTATCAGCTTTGCTAAGCTCTTGCCCACTGATTAAGTTGCACCATGCTTGAGTATCGACCAGATTAATGTCAGCTATCGCAAGTTGCTGTGACTCCTTGCTGATGTTCGATATACAAAAAATGCTTTGCTTTCTGTCTGGAGACTGACGCCAATAGGCGAATATTTTATCCCCCAGGTGCAAAGTGAATTGCACTGCATTAGGGTGAAAGGCAGCATGTTGTTG
>NZ_LWEY01001383.1:0-1182 GCF_001634935.1 Oleiphilus sp. HI0043
ATCAAACAAAAGCGAACCTACCCCCGACATTGAGAGCAAGGAAAACACTCAAGTAAGCGAACAAATCTCAAATACTCAAGAAAGTGGCATTAAGCAAGCGTCAACTGCTAGTAAAGCAAAGCTCCAACCCTCCCCAGAGCACACCAGTACGACACCAGCTAGTAATTCCGACAACGAAGCACTAACAGCACCACCCTATTTAATCTCTCAAATATTTGACGAAACGGTGGAGCCAAAAGAAAAGTTTTTCGTTAGCGGCCTTTTGAGCAGCCCAGATGAAGATCTATTCAGTAGTTTTGCTCTGAATAATAAGCTTATCGACAGCGCATCTGCCGAACATAACAAACAGCAGAATCGTAACTACGAGCAATACGGTTTTATCACTCCAACTGATGAGCTGGAACAGAAAGTCAATCAGGAGCTTCAGCTTCTTCGTGATAGACCTAGCCATAACCCTGACCAAGGCGACCTGCTTGACGATATTCGAAAGCACTTTACACTCGACCTGACTCTTGACAACAAGCGCATTCAAAGCCAGTTACGCTGGTACGTAAACAACCCCAATTATCTAGACCGAACCTTTAAGCGCTCTTCACGCTATCTTCACCATGTGGTGCAAGAAGTTAAGAAACGTAAACTACCGATGGAACTAGCACTACTACCTTTTGTCGAGAGTGCCTACGATCCTTTCGCATACAGTCATGGCCGTGCTTCAGGCTTATGGCAGTTTATTCCAGGTACCGGGAAGATTTATGGTTTGCATCAAAACTGGTGGTACGATGGACGACGTGACGTATTAGCATCGACTCAAGGAGCTCTCGAATACCTGAGTTACTTAAGTAGACGATTTGACGGCAACTGGCTCCATGCTCTTGCATCTTACAACTCTGGTTCAGGCCGCGTTAGTAAGGCGATAAAGCGCAATAAAAAACTAGGAAAACCCCAAGACTTCTGGTCTTTGAAGCTTCCAAGAGAAACCCGCGCTTACGTCCCTAAACTGCTTGCTCTTGCCAAGATTGTAAAGTCGCCTGAAAAATACAACATTCAATTCCCGAAAATCGCTGATAAACCGTACTTTGAGACAGTTCAAACTGGCGGGCAGATCGATCTTGCCCAGGCAGCTACCCTGGCCGGCATCGATATAAAGGAAATATATAAACTCAACCCAGGATTCAATCAGTG
>NZ_LWEY01001384.1:0-679 GCF_001634935.1 Oleiphilus sp. HI0043
ATAAAGCGAACAAATCTGGCTGATAAGCTGCTTGCGACTCAAGCTATAACGATCTTCTTCAGGCAGGAACATCGTCACACCCAAAGCACGACCTCTCGGAATAATACTTACCTTATAAACCGGATCATGTTCTGGTAAAACACGACCAACAATTGCATGTCCCGCTTCATGATAAGCCGTATTAAGCTTTTCCTTCTCAGACATCACCATAGACTTGCGCTCTGCGCCCATCATAATCTTATCTTTAGCAAGCTCAAAGTCTGTCATTTCAACTGCACGCTTATCAGCTCGTGCCGCAAACAGGGAAGCTTCGTTAACCAGGTTCGCCAAGTCAGCACCTGAAAATCCTGGCGTACCACGGGCAATCAAACTTGGCGCAACATCCTCAGCTAAAGGCACCTTTTTCATATGCACCTTCAGAATTTGCTCACGACCAAGTATATCTGGCAAACCGACCACAACTTGACGGTCAAAACGCCCCGGTCTTAACAATGCTGGGTCTAGAACATCCGGCCTATTGGTTGCAGCAATAACAATGACACCTTCACTACCTTCAAAGCCGTCCATCTCTACCAAGAGCTGGTTCAGTGTTTGCTCACGCTCATCATGACCACCACCCATACCCGCACCACGATGGCGACCGACAGCATCGATCTCATCGATAAAGATAATACAAGGA
>NZ_LWEY01001385.1:0-1495 GCF_001634935.1 Oleiphilus sp. HI0043
GAATATGTACCTTTATTACCAGAATCATACCTTGTTTGAGGTGATGAATGGTGACCTGGAACAGCGAGTGCCGGTAGTCAGTCATGATGAGTTTGGGCGTATGGCTGAGGGTACCAATGCGATGATTGCCAGTTTGCAGCAGCATAGGGACGAACTTCAATTGACTCGAGATGTGTCTGTGCTAGCGCTAGCTTCGCTTGCAGAAACCCGGGACAATGAAACCGGTGGCCATATTCTGAGAACTCAGCATTACGTCCGTGTGCTAGCGGAACATTTGAGTGCACATCCCGACTTCAAAGACTATCTGGATGCTGAGACGGTGGATCTTTTATATAAGTCGGCACCTTTGCATGATGTGGGTAAAGTAGGTATTCCAGATAGTATCTTGCTCAAGCCAGGCAAGCTAACAGATGAAGAGTTCATGATCATGAAAACGCATGCGCAATTGGGGGCAGACTCTTTAGCGGTTGCCGAAGCCCGCTTGGGAAGCAATTCTTTCTTGCGTTATGCACGAGAGATTGCCGCCTCTCATCATGAAAAATGGGATGGTAGCGGATATCCTCAAGGCTTAAAGGGTGATGCTATTCCACTGTCTGCGCGTTTAATGGCTTTGGCAGATGTCTACGATGCTTTGATTAGTAAACGTGTATACAAGCCAGCTTTTGATCATGACAAAGCTAAGTCAATTATCCTTGATGGTGAAGGGAGCCACTTCGACCCCAGAGTGGTGGCTGCTTTCATATCGTGTGAGGGCGAGTTTACGGAGATTGCAGCAGAATATAAGGATGACCATTAGCGATGATGTCTTTTACGGAAATTGAAGAAAGAGCCTATGCTCGTCACGGCGGGGCAATGCAAGTTAATGCCACGCTTAACTCCCCCTTATCCTCAGATGAAATTTTAGCGATATCTGATGACCGTTGGCTATCTGCCTTCTCAAAGATAGTCTTTCAGACAGGGTTTAACTGGAGTGTCATTGACAATAAATGGCCCGCCTTTGAAGAAGCCTTCGCTAACTTCAATTTGCGATATTGCGCGTCATTGTCTGATGAGGCGTTAGAAGAGAAAATGAAAGGCGGCAAGATTGTTAAGCATTGGGCAAAGGTTAGTTCAATTCGAGAAAATGCGATGTTCTTACTAGATCTTATAGAAGAGCACCGTTCTCTAGGTGAGTTTTTTGCATCCTGGAAAGCTGAAGATTTCACAGATAATATTCAGTTGCTAAAAGCGCGTGGAAATCGTTTGGGTGGACGGGTTGGTCAGATAGCTCTACGGCGACTAGGTGTAGATACCTTGGTTCTTTCAGCTGATGTTGTTGGAGCTCTAGCGCAAGCTGGTAGCATTAACAAGATGCCGAATTCAAAGAAAGCTTGGGCTTTGTTACAAGAAACGATTGATCAATGGCAGGCAGAAACAGCTTATTCCCTGAATAAAATTAGCCAGCTTTTAGGTTTGTCATACGGTGATATTTATGAGCGTTAAGCCTTCCTTTACT
>NZ_LWEY01001386.1:0-845 GCF_001634935.1 Oleiphilus sp. HI0043
CATAAACCTTTAAGAATATAATCCATGAGTTTGGATTTAACTTCGATAAGCTGACGGATATCTTCGTTTGCCAGATACAGCTGATCAAGGACTTGCTTACTATCTTCCAGGATTGTCCGAACATTCAGGGCTGGTTGTGAGCAAGTACTTAAGTCAGAGACTAATGTTTGCATGTCCAGGCTAGATGCGTGGGTGAACTTTTCGAAGAGCGAGCTGTGTTGCGTCATAGTTTTATCGGCTTGTGCTTAACTTAGCAGACCTTCCTCTTCCTTACGTAAGGTCAGTATTTCACAACCGTCTGAGGTAACTAGCAAAGTGTGCTCCCATTGCGCAGAAAGCTTGTGATCTTTGGTCACGACTGTCCACTCATCTGGTAAGAGTTTGCAGTGGCGTTTGCCTTGGTTAATCATTGGCTCGATAGTAAAGGTCATGCCTTCTTTTAGCTCAAGGCCGGTGCCTGGTTTACCATAATGCATGACCTGCGGCTCTTCATGGAAAACAGCACCAATGCCATGGCCGCAATACTCGCGTACTACAGAATAGTAATTGTTTTCAGCATGCTTTTGAATAACAGCGCCAATATCGCCTAGTCTTGCACCCGGCTTAACAAGGGCAATGCCTTTGTATAAACATTCTTGCGTAATTTTGCATAGTCTTTCGGCAGCAATGCTTCGCTTGCCAATGAAAAACATTTTACTGGTGTCACCGTGGTAGCCATCTTTAATGACAGTGATGTCGACATTTACTATGTCACCACTTTTTAGCACTTTCTTGTCGCTTGGAATACCGTGGCAGATGACATGGTTGACCGAGGTGCAGATAGACTTTGGAAAGCCTTTATAATT
>NZ_LWEY01001387.1:0-1726 GCF_001634935.1 Oleiphilus sp. HI0043
CAATAGCCGATACAAACAACAAAATTAGAAACGGCAAAATACCTTCTGCAACTTCAACCGCGGCTCTTGCGAGATACATTCCCATCTGGCTTGTATCTTGTGTCGCCTCTCTAGAAAACGAAAAACTAGCAGTCATGATCTTTGTTAAAGATGCTGCGATACCGCTACCAAAAATTAACAAGCCCCCCGCCCCGACAATCAGTAAAAAAGTTGTATTTAACTCTTTTGATCGGGGAACCTGACCTTCTTCTCGCGCTTTTTCGAGTTTCCGGCCGGTGGGTTCTTCGGTTTTATCCTGACTACTATCGTTCTCTGCCATAAGCGCTCTAAGCCCCCATCACATCGCGCAGATAAATATATGTATGCTCGCTAAAACGAATAAAAAGCGTATCAACATTTCCGACACCCACCCAAAGAATGAAAAAACCGAAAATCATACCGATTGGAAAACCGAGCGAGAATACATTCATCTGCGGTGCCGCCCTTGTCATAACTCCAAAGGAGATATTAACAATCAATACCGAAGTTACTACTGGCAGCGCAACCAGCAGAGCCGAAGCAAAGAGCCAGTTAATCCTCATCAACATATCCCACAATAAGTAAGGCTCTATCGAGTTTTCACCTATAATACTTGCTGAAATCGGCCACGCCCTAAAGCTTTCAACAATCACTTCAATCATCACTAAATGACCATTCATTGCAAGAAACGTTAAGGTTACGCCTATCAGGAATATCTGAGACAGGATTGGTGTATTAACACCGTTCGTTGGGTCAACCATCGAAGCAAAACCCAAACCCATTTGCATCGAAATCATTTGCCCCGCCACCACAAACAACTGCATCAGTAGCACAAACATGAAGCCCATTAAGGTACCGATAACAACTTGCTGAAGCACAATCAAAAAAGAACCGATTGACAGAGCGTCAATCACAGGGACAGGGTCAATCAATGGAGCAACGATTAGCGTTAAGGCAAAGGATAAGCCAATTCGGACACGCATTGGCACCAACCGTGTTCCGATTACCGGAACCACCATCAAGAAACTGGCAATACGGAATAAGGGCCACAAGAAGGACCCAACCCAAGCGCCAATTTGTGCGTCGGTAAATTCCATCTTTTACCCGATCAGTAATGGAATGCTAGTCCATAAGCGTTCTGAATAGTCGAGAATTTTTGTCATCATATACGGACCCGCGACAATAAGCACAAACAAGGTCACCAGAAGCCTTGGTAAGAAGCTTAGCGTTTGCTCGTTGATCTGTGTTGCAGCCTGAAAAACACTCACCATCAAGCCAACGATTAGGCCGGGTACGAGTATTAAAGTGACCAAAATCAAAATTACAAATACGGCATCCCTTACAAGGTCAATTGCTAACTCTGGCGTCATCTTAATCTACCTCGTTATATTCCAAAGCTGGCGGCTAAACTACCCATTATCAGAGCCCAACCGTCAATCAAGACAAAAAACATTATCTTGAAAGGTAAGGAGATAATCATAGGTGATAACATCATCATACCCATTGCCATCAGTACGCTCGCCACGACCATATCGAGAATTAGAAAAGGCAGGAACAGCAGAAAGCCAATTTGAAAGGCGGTTTTCAGTTCACTTGTTACGAAGGCAGGCATCAACACCCAAAACGGCAAGTCATCAAGCGTATTGTATTCAGCACCCGATATACGCACAAACAGCGCAATATCATCTTCTCTTGTCTGCGTCAGCAT
>NZ_LWEY01001388.1:0-501 GCF_001634935.1 Oleiphilus sp. HI0043
GATATTCGAGCTTTGCAAGTTAGCAAGACACCAACCTTTTTTGTTAATGAACAAGCGCTCCCCAAGTTTGGATCACAAGAGCTATACGATTTAGTTACCAAGGAACTCGCTAAATAATAATTGAGGTCAGAGTAAAAAATAATTTTTTACTCTGACCTCAATTTTAGTTCTCGCAACGCTTGGCTTTGGTAACCCAAGTAATAAACTCATGGGCAGGCATTGGTTTGGCGTGGTAATAGCCTTGCACGGATGAAACATTCTTCTCGGCAAGAATTTCCAGTTGCTCACGGGTCTCAACCCCTTCGGCAACAACCCTCAATCCGAAGCTTTGTGACAAAGAAACAATCGCATCAATAATCGCTGTCCCTTTGCTCTCTATCTGTTTGATAAAACTTCGGTCTATTTTCAACTCATCAATTGGAAAGGAGTGCAGATAAGCCAAAGAGGAATATCCAGTACCAAAATCATCGACAGAGAATCTAAAACCTTTGCTCTTAAGCG
>NZ_LWEY01001389.1:0-28977 GCF_001634935.1 Oleiphilus sp. HI0043
TAAGGGTAGTTGCCATCTAGCGGTAATGAAGGCGCTAGCTTAACCACACCTACCAGCATCAATGGCGCAACTTCACCCGCTGCACGAGCAATCGCAAGAATAACACCGGTCATCATTGCAGGGCTTGCCATAGGTAGTACGACACGCCAGAGTGTTTCAGCTTTGGTTGCGCCCAAGGCCAGGCTACCTTCACGAATGGATCTTGGAATACGTGATAAGCCTTCTTCAGTCGCTACAATAACCACTGGCAATGTCAGGATCGCTAGCGTGACTGAAGCCCATAACAAACCACCGGTACCTAGCGTCGGCGCGGGTAATGCCTCAGGGAAGAAGGCCTGATCAATACCTGAGCCCAGGAAGTAAATAAAGAAGCCCAGGCCAAATACACCGTATACGATAGAGGGAACACCGGCGAGGTTGTTAACCGCGATTCGGATAATTCGGGTAATTGCACCCTGGTGTGCATATTCACGCAAGTAAACAGCGGCGATAACGCCTAGTGGTGTCACCATGATAGACATGACGATTACCATCAAAACCGTACCGTAAATAGCGGGGAAGATACCGCCTTCTGTGTTGGCTTCACGCGGGTCATCGCTAACAAACTCAACTAGCTTCTCAATATAGAAGGAGATCTTCTCAGCCAGCGACATTTTGTTAGGCTGGAATGCGCGAACAACGTGGGCTATCTCGATTTCTCGCTCTTGGCCATCCGCTGTTGTTGCGACGAGACTGTCACGATTGATTTGCGTGTATAAATCACTCAGGCGTGATTGCAGCCCTTTGTATTGATTATCGAGCGCTGCGCGTTCTTCTTTAAGCGCTAATTGACGCTGAGCTGTTAGCTCATTGTTTAGCTCATAAGAGCGCTCTTTTAGGCGTAAACGCTCGATTTGGCTGTTGATGCTGCCGATCTCGGCCTTTTCGATCGTATAGATCTCATCATGAATGCTCAATGCACGTTCGATACGCTTGCTCAGTTCATCCCATGCGCCATTTCCAGAGGCGACAACCTGGCCGCTTTCTTTTACATCTTTAAGGTAGCCGTAGAAGTTACCCCATTCGCGACGTTCCATTGCGATAATATCTTCAGGGTAATGACGATTACTTAAGGAGGCATCCAATACCCAGCGGAAGTCACTGCCCGTTACATCCCGGTTACCCATTTTAAGCAGGTGACGATCCATAAACTCGACGCCTTGAGGAACCTTGTAACCAGCCTCTCTCAGCTGAACAGCAGAAACACTTTCTGTTTCGACCAGCTCACCCATGATTTTATAGGTACCGCCATTTCGGTTTTCTACATCAGCCTCGACGACATCATGTGCCCAGAAGTGCACTAAACCACGTGAAGCGATCAGGATTAACAGGCTAAAGACCATCACCAAGCTGATTGCGACCGCGCCAGCGTTTAACCAAACCCAAGGATCGCCGTCTTTAAACCATTTCTTTAAAGGTACTCTCATGATTTTAATCCTTAAATTACGCTGTACTTAGAACGAAGGCTCTGACGAACCCATTCAGCAAAGGTGTTAACAACAAAGGTAAAGAGGAACAATACAAAGGCTGCCAGGAACAAGATACGGTAGTGTGTACTGCCGACTTCGGATTCTGGCATTTCAACTGCGATGTTGGCAGACAAGGTTCTCATGCCTTCAAAAATATTCACATCCATGATTGGCGTGTTACCCGTTGCCATCAATACGATCATGGTTTCACCAACTGCACGACCCATACCGATCATTACAGCAGAGAAGATACCCGGGCTTGCCGTAGGAAGAATGACGCGAGTCATGGTTTGCCACTGGGTAGCACCCAATGCCAGAGAGCCATAGCTCAAATGCTTCGGTACACTGAAAATCGCATCTTCAGTAATCGAGAAGATAGTAGGAATGACGGCAAAGCCCATCGCGGCGCCCACGACTAAGGCGTTACGCTGGTCAAAATCGATGCCCATTTCATTGGTCAACCAAGACCGCATATCGCCGCCAAAGAAGGCGACTTCCAATACCGGGCTAATTTCGATACTGAACCACGAGGCTAACAAGATAACCGGAATTAACAGCACGGGGTCCCAGCCTTCCGGTACGGCGTGTCTAATTCGGTCGGGTAAGTTCACCCAAATGAAGCCAAACGCAAGTAAAGAGAGCGGGGTAATCAAGAGCCAAGCAAAGATGCCTGGTAAGTGATCTTCCATGAATGGCGCGAAAAACAGACCTGCCAAGAAACCGAGGATAACCGTCGGTAGTGCTTCCATAAGTTCTATCGAAGGCTTCACTTTACGACGCAGTGCGGGTGCCATGAAGTAAGCCGTATATAGCGCGCCGCAGATAGCAAGTGGCGTCGCGACTAGCATAGCGTAAAATGCTGCTTTTAATGTACCAAAGGCAAGTGGCGACAGGCTGTACTTTGGTTCAAAGTCGTTGTTAGAGGCTGAAGACTGCCAAACGTACTCTGGCTCTTGGTACCCTTCGTACCAAACTTCTTGCCATAGGGCTGAGAAAGAAATTTCAGGGTGTTCGTTGTCAATGTGCCAGAAGCTAATCTGACCTTGCTCATTTTCGACTAATACATAGTTAGCGCGAGGTGCGATGCTGGCATGTGTGATGGCGGCGTCGCTTACTTTCTTCTCTAATGTTGTGCTGTGAGCAGTCGTGTTGAACAAAGAAATGGTGCCGCTATCATCTACCGAGGCAAAGCCTTTTCGGCGGTGTTCAATGGCGATTGATGTGATTTCTGCCGTAGAATCTTCATCAATTGAGAAGTCACGAATTCGCTGTAATGAGTAGTGGTTGTTGTCGTCACGAACCATAAACCATTGAGAAACAATCCCGCCGGACTCAGTCACCAATATAGAGGAACCGCCAAGTAAAAGTTCCATGCCGATAATGTCTCTGTTCTCGGGCAAATGAACGGTGCCGTTAATGGTCGCCTGTTCGTTATCGGCCAGGTCGAAGATGTTGATGTCTTTTTCCGATGCTACAAAAACCCAGCGCATACCGGGTTCAGCGATGACGAACTTTGGTTCACTATTCAATGTCGGCATGCTAACAGGCTCTGCTTCAAGCATTACCTCACCGGTCATGAAGTTTTCTTCTTTTGAGAAGCGAGTTGAGAACAGTTCACTTTGATCATTCGCGCCAACGATCAAAATGGCGTCTTCAGTTAATGATAATGAGACAAATGTAATTGGGTGCCCTGATTCGTCCATATCCATTGGCTCTTCGCCAAAGGGAAACTCGATATAAGGCGTAATAAGGCGCTTATCGTTTGGATAGGTGATCTTGTAGCTGTGCTTAACGATAATAATTTGGCCATTACTCAAACCTGCCAAAATAGTGCGACTGGCGGGCTCTGCAGCACTGACGCTTGTGACACTAACGCCTTCAGGGATGGGTAGGCGCTGATTACTGACAACGCTGCCGTCTTGCGTATTGAAGAAGATAATATTGCCCTGATCCGTCACACGAAGGGCTTTTTCAGCTTGCTCTTCCATGGCGTAGTATAGCGTTGTGCCTGAGTCTGCTGCTGGAACTTGGTATTCACTGACGGCCTCAATTTCAGCCGACTCGAACAATGGCATAACTTCATAAAGCAGATAGAAGAAAATCAGCGTGATCGCCAAGATGACACTGCCTCCTCCCATGCCAATAGAGGTGCTTGCAACCTGGTCTTTGATCTTCCTAATCTTACGGTAGCGTACGAGTTTAGGGCTATCAAAGTCGAGCTTAGGTGGCTCAGATACAGCAGCTTTATTCATAGTCGTCATGTCCAGATTATCTTTGCGAATAAGATTTAGCGTGTAAAAAGTGCGCGTATTATAAAGTAAAAATCTCCTCATCATAGAATGGTGAGAAGATTTTTTATTATATTACAATTTGTAACCGTCATCCCTGACGGAAGTAGCCTGTGTTATTTACAGTAGGCCAAGTTCCTTCAAGCTCTTTTCAGCAACTTTTGAAGGTAGTGGAACGTAACCGTCTTTTACCACAACTTCCTGACCTTGCTGAGACAATACTGACTTAACAAACTCTGCTTCAAGTGGAGACAAGTCTTTGTTAGGCGCTTTATTGATGTAAACATATAGGAAGCGAGATAGTGGATATTTGCCTGTTACCGCGTTTGCTGAAGTCGCTTCAACAAATGGCTGGCTTGCTTTTTTGCTAAGTGGTAGTGCGCGAACAGATGCAGTCTTGTAACCGATACCTGAGTAACCGATACCGTTGATAGACTCAGATACGCCCTGAACAACTGATGCTGAACCTGGCTGCTCATTTACGTTGTTCTTGAAGTCACCTTTACATAGTGCTTTCTTTTTGAAGTAACCGTAAGTACCTGATACAGAGTTACGACCGAAAAGCTGAACAGTTTGGCCAGCCAAGTTACCCGTCACACCCAAGTCACCCCAAGTTTTTACTTCTTTGTCGAAGCCACACTTACGAGTAGATGAAAAAACCGCGTCGATCTGAGGAATAGTCAAACCTTTGATTGGGTTATCTTTGTTTACGAATACTGCTAATGCATCGATTGCAACTGGAACGGCTGTTGGCGCATAACCGTGACGCTTTTCGAATGCGCCGCGCTCTTTGTCTTTCATCATACGGCTCATTGGGCCAATGTTTGAGGTACCTTCAGTCAAAGCTGGAGGCGCAGTTGAAGAACCCGCTGCTTGAATCTGAATGTTTACATTTGGGTAGTTACGCTTAAAGTCTTCGGCCCAAAGTGTCATCAGGTTTGCCAAGGTATCAGAACCAACACTTGAAAGGTTGCCTGAAACGCCACTGGCTTTCTCGTATTTAGGAAGGTTTGGATCAACATCTGCGTGTGCAGTGCTCACAGCACCTAATGTACTGAGGGCTAAGATACTAACTATTTTCTTTATCATCTTGAGTGCTCCTAAGTGGCTTAATTGCCGAAAAATTTGTTTGCTTACTTTCTTGATGAGGCCACTATAAAGATGCAATGTTACAGTTATGTGACAGCTCCGTCTTGTTTGTCACATAAGTGTCATAAGAATGTAAAAAAACTGTTAGATCCCATATCTACGGGGCTTAGCGGGGAGTTGTTGTATTGCTTAGATAGCTAAATCTAAGAAAGTCGCTTCGGCATTGACCAATTTTTATGACAAAAAATGAAATATTCGGGGCCAGTTCAAGTTTTGGTCACATGTGTATGATTTTCACTGGCACTTTTCCGATCTTGGCTATACTGAAAGCAAGCCGCTTTATTAAAGGAAAGAGATCAAATGAATTCATCTGAATCGGGTTTGGGGCCTTCGGGTCGTCTGACTTTGCAAGTCATTGCGATGCCTCGTAATACCAATGTACATGGTGACATTTACGCTGGCTGGTTAATGGAACAGATGGATTTGGCCGCAGCGACCGCAGCGAGCCAGATATCTAAAGGCCGCTCAGCGACTGTTGCGATTGAAAGAGTAGAGTTTTTATCGCCAGTTTCTATCGGTGACCAAGTAAGTTGCTATACCGAGCTAATGGATACCGGGCGTAGTTCGATGAAAATTCGAGTAGAGGTTTTCGGAACCGATACACGAGGTAGTCAAACCCGTAAGATTACCGAAGCTGTTTTTATCTATGTGGCCATTGATGAAATGGGCGGTATCAGGGCGCTACCAAATAGCGATTAGGCGCTTGAAAGCCTAGTCCAATACAGTAAAGAAGCGATCTGCTGTTTCTTTACTGAATGTGCGTAGCTCTTTATCTTCGAATTCGACTGAAAAAGCATTTCCTGACTCTTCTTTTACCCAACCTAAGCCAAGTACTACATGCTTAACCGTATTTGCGAACCATATTGCACTGCTCGTTGAAGTATTTTCTGAAGCCATATCACTAGCGACCAAGGTGCACCGTAACTCTTCTGCATATTGCCTCGTAATACGACTTGGTTTGCCTAATGCGACTTCTATTTGCTTACTATCCAGAGCACTTCCCAACGCTGTGCTTTGCGGGATATTAAGCTCATGCTGGAAACGTGAAATTTGAGCTTTGCTGTTCGAAACATCTTCAGGAATAAGGAGGTGTAAGCATTCTTTGGCACGCGTCATTGCGACGTATAACAGACGCCTTTCACTTTCGAGCAAGGCTTTGCTTAGCATTTCATCTTTGTAGGTATAGGGCAGGGTTTTGTTGTTGAGACCGGGAATAATGACTTGTTTCCACTCGAGGCCTTTTGCGCGATGAATGGTCGATAGCTGGACCGTATCGGTTTTTTTAGTCTTATGGTTATGTTGCTCGGAGTCTTGTTGTAGCTTAATAAAAAGCTTGAGCGTATCTTCGAGGCTAAGCTTGTGTTGAGCTAGAAAGCGGGCAATTCCCTGAATTGAGGCGACTTTTTCCTCTGCATGATCGTGGCTCAGGCTAAGAGAACGAATCCCTTCATATAATTCAGTTTCATTAAAATAGCTTGCAAAGGTCGCGGCTAAGGGCTGCGGTTTGTTCTCTAGCGCATTCAGTGCTCTTGCCAGCCGTTCTAATTTTATAGCTTGTATACGCTTAATATCTTCAGGTATGGCTTCCTTGGTCAATTGTCCCCAATTGCTGTCATGCTGAGCAAGTGTATGACAAAAGGCCTTGATCTGTGTGTCGGGTAAACCCACATGTGGAAAATGAAACAGAAGGTCCAGTTTCAAAGCCCGTTGCTCAGTAGACATGGTTTTAAAGTGTCCACATGCCAACTCCAACAGTGCGCAAATACTTTGCGCTTCATTGGAGTGGAATACACCGGGGTAGCCATCCATATGGTAATTGATGCCGGCTTCTAACAACGCGAGCTCAATGCCCACCGTCTGACTCCAAACTCGCGTGAGAATTGCATACTGAGACAAATCCTGAGAAGGGGTGCCTGAGAGGATATCAATCACTGTCTTGGGGTCATCTTTAGACTTGTGTACTTCTACCCGGGTAGAGGGGTTTGACTCATGTGATTTGCAAAGCAGTGCTTGTCGCCCTGAGTTGTGGGAAATCAGGTGGTTCGCTAATAAAGAAACGCAATGCCCATAGCGGAATGAGTAGCTCAAATTGAGCTTCTGCGTCCCTGGAAACTGTTGGGAAAAGCCGTTAATGATGTATTCGGGTTTTGCGCCGCGGAACTCGTATATCGTCTGATCAGGGTCGCCAACGACGGTCACTTTGGCGCGGTCCCCTGCGATATAGCTTAACAGTGCGTGCTGAAGGTCGTTGGTGTCCTGGTATTCATCGACCAGCACAATATCCATCTTGTTGCTAACAAGCTTTTCTAAAGAGGGATTTTGCTGAATAGCGATCACGGTATCGTAAAGCATATCCGTGTAGCTGATTCTGGCGTTGTGTTTTCGCCAGCTTTCGAAGACATCAAACAATTGAGGAAGAAAGCCGAACTTATCGCTCAAATCAAGATCATAGAGGGTTTGTTGAGGTGACAGCAGGCCATTTTTAACGGATTCGATAAACTGGTGGCCTGCTTCAACGTAATCTTTCTTATTACGTTTGGCATCTTTAAGGGCTTCGGAATCAAGTATTTGATTTAGCATTCGCCAGATATGAAAGTCGATCTCCTTATCACTGAGGATTTGTTTATTAAATGGTCGCAGTTGCCCTTCTTGAATAAAACGTTGGTATAGCCGATAACCCATCGCATGAAAGGTTCGCACCTCGGGAAGGCGGCTATGGTGGTTACCGATCCGTCTTAGTTTGGCGGCAAAGTCGGTCTTTGCTGCTTTGTTGAACATTAGGATGAGAATTCGCCGTGCATCATGGCCCTGGCTCAATAGATATACTATCCGATGAGCTAGGGTCGTTGTTTTACCGCTGCCTGCGACAGCAGTGACCACATAATGAGCAAGGGGTGATTCTACAACCTTAATTTGCTCGGGGGTCAGGGTGATATCTTGGCTTGGATGCATGCAGTGAATACTTGTTAGCGGTGACTTATTTTGGTGGTAATTGATACAAATAAAGTGATTGCCAGGCAGTGCTTTACTGGGGCTTCAAATTACATGACAATGGCGCCTTGGTGTAGCGTAGAGTTAACTTAAGACTCTCTCTCAACTCAACAACTAAGAACTGACTATATGTACTATCGCTTAATGATACTATTCATTGCAGGGATGTTGATAGCATCGTGTAGTGTTATTTCCGGAAATGATGAGCAAACGGAAGCAATTCTAAGCCGTCTGGACCTCAGTCCTCAAAAGGTTCCTGCTAAAACGCCAATGATGCTTGCTGCCGAACGGGGTGATAGCAGTGCTTTAAAAAAGGCATTTTCTCAAGGTGGTAAATTGAATGCTATGGCACCCGAAGGAACGGCATTTTCCTTGGCTCTCAGTAATGGACATGCGTCGATAAGTCGTATCTTGTTGACGGCAGGGAGTCAGTGGCAGGAAGGGTTTTCATTGGGCGACTCTAGTGCGTTGATTGAAGCGGCAGATCAGGGCTTTGATCAGATCGTGAAAATGCTTATTGTAAGAGGTGTATCATTGGATCATCGAGATAAAGAGGGTTATACAGCTTTAGCAAAAGCAGCGATAAAGGGCCACCTAACGACGCTAAAAATACTCATTAATGCCGGTGCTCAAGTTGACGCATACCCTTTGGGGCGTTCGGTGCTTATGCATGTTGTAGAAGATAACAATATGTTGATTTCCCAGCAGCTAATAGCTGTTGGAGCGGACCTGAATTATCAGGATGATGACGGTGATACTGCTCTGAAAATTGCTCGACGAAAGGGCTTCTTTGATATTGATTTAATGCTTGTTCAGGCAGGCGCACGGCCATAGAGAAAAACAAATGAGCTCAAAAAGAAAGATAGCACTCGGACCTTTGCCCGAGCAGCGTGAAGACTATAGCCATTATGAAGAGAGTTTTGTTCGCTGGGACCGCATCGTAGGGTTTGGCTTGCTTGTGTTAGTCGTGCTGGTGTTGCTTATCAGTTTATCCACTGCCAACAAGGATGATGCACTTGATTTTGATGAGGCTGAGACACCACTAGATAGCAGTATCAAGGAGCCGAAGATAGCGGTCATAGAAAAAACAGACGATCCTGACTCTGTAAAGCAGGCTTCACCAAAGCCCGAAGTAACGGTGCCACCTTTGGGAGAGTTAAAGCCAGAGGAACTAGCGCAGCTTGTGAGTACACCCAAAGTTGTTGAAGAGCCTAAAGAAATTAAAGCCCCGGCACCTGAAGCTAAGCCTCTTGAGACAGACAGCGATGAAAGCGTTAACGCTCAGCCTGCAGTCAAAATTTCCGAGGCGAGCCCAGCTTCTGTCCTGATTATAAATAGCGCCATAAAAGAAGCTGTGCTGAGCCTAAGTATTAAGAATGATGTTCCAGGAGAACCCTTGCAGCATCGTGTCGTAATGCCTGAATCCGGGCTGATCAAAGTCATCCTGCATACTGAGATGCATGGCTTGCGAGGCGCTACACTCTATCATCACTGGTATCGTGAGGGGGTAAGGCAGGCAAAGGTGAGGATCCCGGTAAATGTTGCTAAACAGAAGTCCTACTCAAGTAAGTTTATTGATAAACATATGCTGGGTGCTTGGCAGGTGAAAGTGTTGGACGCTTCAGGTGAACTTTATATTCTTGCAGACTTTGAGGTTGTTAGCGCAAACTGATGGATATCTTGTTCGGCCTAAAAAAGCTGCTAGGTATGTCGTTAATGTCGGTACCGCTTATCTTGATCGGTTTACTGTTAGCAGGTTTTTTCTATCGAAAGCGTTATGTAAAGCTAGGCAGAATACTCAGTTTATTCAGTATTACTGCTTTATTTATTTTGAGCCTTTCACCGGTGACGGATGCTTTGATCAGGCCTCTTGAGTCACAGTATCCCGCCTACCAAGGCCAGCCCGTAGATTTTGTTTTAGTGTTAGGTGGCGGGCATTCAACAGCGAATGAGCGACCTTTAAGCAGTCTATTGAGCGGAACCTCATTAAGTCGGTTGACTGAAGGCTTGATGATTTACAGAGCAAATCCCGGGTCAAAGTTATTACTTTCTGGCTATCATGGGGATGATATTGAATCTCATGCTAAAGCGGCATCACGAGTGGCGATAGCCCTTGGAGTACCCGAGAGCGATATTTATTTGGCTGAAGAGGTAAAGGATACGGCAGAAGAGGCCAGGCATTGGGTTAAATTTATAAACGGTGCCAAATTTGCGTTAGTGACGTCAGCAATGCATATGCCCCGTTCTGTCTATTTGTTTAAGAAAGAAATCACTTTGCAGCAAGGCGAGACTAAGTCATTGCTTGCTTCGCCAACAAATTTCAGGTCATGTGAAGTGAATTGCTTAGGCTGGCGAAGCTGGATACCAAAGTCACGAAACCTGGCAAAAACCGATGCAGCGTGGCATGAGTACTTAGGCTATTTATGGGCGCGCTTAATAGCATAACGTTTGGAAAATTGATTTATGGGTTTAAAAGCGGGAAAAGTTTATCCTTCTAGCGAAGGGAAAGTTGGTGTATTAATCACTAACTTAGGTACGCCAGAGGCGCCAACAGCGAAGGCTTTGAGGCACTATTTGTCAGAATTTTTATCTGATCCCCGCGTTGTCGAAATTCCACGGCTAATTTGGATGTTTATCCTGCATGGTATCATTCTTAGAGTGCGGCCCAAGAAGTCGGCTCATGCCTATCAGACGGTATGGGCTGAGCGCGGTTCTCCGCTTAAATATCATACTGAAGATCAGCTTACAGCCTTGCGACAGGCTGTTAATTCAGGCGCAGAGAAGCCATCCATATTGTTCGATTATGCCATGCGGTATGGTGAGCCTTCTATTGCCAGCCGACTTGACCAACTGGCGTCACAACAATGCGATAAGCTTTTAGTGCTTCCTTTATATCCCCAGTATGCCAGTGCCACAGGTGGCTCAACATTTGATGCAGTCGCTAAAGATTATGTTTCCCGCCGCCAGATACCAAGCTTGCGTTTCGTGGCTAGCTACCATAATTACCCACCCTATATTGACGCGATTGTCGAGAGTATTCGTGAACATTGGAAACTGCACGGACAAGCCGAAAAGCTGCTTTTGTCTTATCATGGTTTGCCTAAATTTAGTCATGATAAAGGCGACCCTTACTATACCCAGTGTAATGAAACCAGTCAGTTGATTGCTGAGGCGCTTGAATTAAATGGTGATCAGTATATGACCGTTTTCCAATCACGCTTTGGCGCTGCAGAGTGGCTGCAGCCGTATACTGATGAAACGCTAAAATCCCTCGCGAAGCAGGGGACACGCTTTGTGCAGGTAATTTGTCCGGGTTTTTCTGCAGATTGTTTGGAAACTATCGAAGAAATTGGCGTAGAAAACAGGGACTATTTTCTTGAAGGTGGTGGCGAACGCTATGAATATATTCCGGCCTTAAATGCCAGTGAGGCGCATATCAAGGTGCTGGCAAGTTTAATAAATGAAAACGTGCAAGGTTGGTTGTAATGTGCAGGTCTTTGCAAGCGAGCTAAGGTAATAGGAGTTGATGATGAACTTTTTTAAAATTGCGGTGATGGCGGTATTATTGATTGCCGGTCATGCCCGTGCAGAAATAAGCGTTGAAGGTGAGTGGGTGCGCTTATTGCCGCCGATGGTTAAAACCACTGCAGCGTATATGACCCTAACCAGTTCCATCGACGATACGCTGGTTTCAGCTTCAAGCCCTCAGGCATCCATGGTTGAGTTACACCTTTCCTCAATGTCTAATGGGGTGATGTCTATGGATCATGTTGAAGAGATTGCGCTGTTGAAGGGACAGCCTTTAAAGCTTGCACCAGGTGGTTACCATCTGATGCTAATGGGCTTAAAGGCAAGCTTGAAGGAAGGTGATACTTTCCAGCTGCACTTACAGTTTGCCAAATCAGGTGAGCTAATTGTTAACGCTGAAGTTAAGCAATAAATAGCCTGTTTAGTAAAACATAAACGGCGTAAAGGCGACTAATAATAAGGTGGTCGACATCACCATTAGCGGTAACAAGATACGCTCATGGCGATAGTAAAAACTATCGCCTTCACTTAGTGCCAAATCAACCTCCTGACTACCAACCACTTGCCGTGTTAACAAATGGTTCAAAGAGACCGGTGGGCTCAGGTAACCCAACTCAAACGCTACCAGGCAGGTCATCCAAAAATGTATAGGGTTAATTCCATGCTCATAAGCTAGCGGTGCGACAAGCCCTGAGACCAAAATCAGAGCACCAAAAGGGTCCATCACCATGCCCACAAAAACCAGAAACAAGACTAAAACCAGCATGGTTAGATAAACTGACTCAAAGCCTTCGGGTATGGATAAACCACTACCGCTCCGTTCTAGAATGCCGCCAATCGTAAAAGAGCAAGCCATTAGCATCAGTAGCGCGCCAATTTGCACCGAAGAATTGCCAATAGCATTGTTAAACGCCGATACGATATTGGGGCTAACATTCAAGGTCTTATTTTGCTGCTCAAAGTCCCGGCTGAACTTACGTTCATAAATAATAAAGGCGAACATAATAACGGGGAGGATAATCGGGGCTGAAAATTCATCAAGATAGGCATTCAACAATACGGCGTAAATCAACATGCTGAGCGCAATAATGATGATATAAGGAAGCAGTGCTCGAAACTTTGTAATAGAAGGCTGAAATGCTTCGCTAAAAGGTGCGATGCTTAAAGGCCCACGTCGAGTCAGCATGGCAAACATAAAAAACACTGCAAGCGTTAGCATGAAAACCCGGCTTCCCCAATAAAACAAATCATCACTCAAGACTTCTTTGTTGAGAATGGCAATACCGATTACCAACAGGCAGGGCCTTAATACAACGCCTGAGCTTCCGGTCATTGCGGTGACCGCCAGTGCAAGCTGACGCCGAGTACCAACACGCCTCAACTCCTGATAAACCACAGCACCCATGGCAATAATGATAATACCTGAGGCCCCTGTATAAGCAGTTGGTACAGCCATTAATGCGATGGCGATGCAGGCCAGTATTTCAGGGGGAAAGTTCCAGGGTTTAAAGACATCAAAAAGCTTCGCGCCAAGCAAGGTCTCTTTAAGCAGCATTCCGACCCATATATAGAGAGCGATCGTCAGATGTAGATTAGTCAGTTGGAATATCTGAGTAAAGTACATGCTGATGCCAGGAGCATGCTCTTCGTTGACAAAAAAATGATACGCAGCTGCCAGAAGCATCCAGGTTTGAATGGGAACTGTAAGCACCATTCTAAAGGGAGAAGTGTTTTGTTTACTTAGGTGCCGGGTTTTAAAAAGCTTGATGAAACTCACTAGACTTAGCACGGCGCTACCGACAATAAGCGTAGCAAGGAGTTCGGGTGAACTAAGGCTTGCTCCAGCGTCTTCTGCGTCCTTATAAAATCGATAGCTGGAATAAAACAAGCTCAGTGCCGCGAGTGTTTGCGCAGCATAAGAAAAGTAGTGTTCATGCTTGTTTCGAATGCCTCTGAAGGCAATATGCTCATTGCGCCAGGTTGCGTAGGTGGCACATAGGAGTAGCAGGATGATCAGCATGGATTTTTGCTGGTTAATTGAAAATAAGCTGATTTGAGCGAAGGAAGCTTCGATGCTCGCGAAGGCTCTAACCCAAATGTCTGTTTGCGCCAGGTAGGTTTGTGCCGCTTGGTGTTTACTTTGGCAGACCTTAACTTGCTTTAGTAGAGAGCTACGTGCAGCATCGCGGTTAAACTCGTCAGCGAGCAGCTCAAAGTCCTGGTTCTCGGCATTGAATTCGCGCTCAAGTTCATCCAGTTGCAGCTCTATATCAGGCTTTGGGTTGCATTCAGGCTTAGGCTCTTCTCCACGTAGAATGAAGTAGTCATCCCACAGATAAATTCCTAGTTTGAGCATTTGTGCATTAATGTTTTCGCTGGTACCTGCTGTTACCGTGCCGAGTAAAAGTATCAGAACAGTCAGCGATAGACAGCGCTTGAGCCAGCGGCTTGCTACGTCCATAAGAATCGTTTTTGTTATTTTACGATTATGAAACTGGGGTGGCAGCTAATGCATTTCCGAACGGAGACCGTCACCCCAAATGAAATTATTCCTTATCTTTAGAAGTACACTCAGCCAAGTTGGGGTCGACTTTACAGCGAACTTTTCTGAACAAGGTTAACGCTTTTGCGTTGTATACATTTCTGTCCCGCAAGGCTAAACGGCTTTCACGAAATAGTTCATTCCACTCATCCTTAGCTTGATCTGAAATATTGATCCAATATTTCTCGGGGATAGTTTGCTCGCTCTGCTCAATTGATTTGATATCACTAAGGTATTTATTTGCCAGTAATGTGCGAGTCTTCTGGGCAAAGCCATCAGGAATCTTTTTCCAGCGAACGATTAGCTGCATAGTCACCTGGAGACTGGGCCAGTTAATGATGCCACCATTTGGTTCAAGGCCTTTATACATTTCCATAGGCTCATAAGCCAGACCAGGCGCACCCGTAATATCTACAGCATGGTTATTAAACTTCTGCAAAGCATTCATAATACTTGAGGACACGGGGGTTAAGCCGATCTTCTCAGCCAGGTAGCCTGTTTCAGGTGCATTGTCGAGCACTGTTACTTTCTTGCCAGCCAAATCTGAAGGTACGCTAATATCTCTGTCTTTTACGAATAGAAAAATGGCACCGATTGGCGATATGCCGATAACTTCGTATTCGCCCTTGCGCATAAGCTTTCCAGCTTTTGGGCTACTCAAGGTTTTAATGATCATACCTAAGTGTTTGTATGTGGGGATCGCGCCGACAGCATTGATAGAACCAGTAAAGTCATTATATTCTCGTGCGCGAATACCTGGCAGGTTCAACATATCACAAACACCGTTCTTGAACTCTTCAGAGGCAACACGGTCATCTGTATAAACTTTGAAAGAAAGGTCTACGCCCCAGCGTGTTGCATCGATTTTGAATTCCTTCATACGCTTGTGTACCGGGCCGTCATGACCCACGAAGTCAAATACACACATAGTAAGTGGAGATAGCTGGCTAGCGAAAGAGCTGTTAGAAATTGCTAAAAGGCTGAGTACTATCAAAGTCATCGGCAGACGGCGCTTGCTTGAGGAGATCATATTATTCACTGCTTTCTCTTATCTATCTGGAGTGTGTCAGGTAGAGCAGCCTAAGAAAATGATTAATAGTTCCCTTGGAACAAGGACCTGCAGGTTATACAGGGCCCTATATAATTTAGGCGTGCATCTTTAGAGATAAGAATCCTAACCGAAATAGGCCCTCTACGGAAAGGTAGGAAGTCTCAAAAGTATTATTTCGTGACTATTGGTCGATTTTGATAATCACTGAAATCGGGTGTTTCGCGCTGATAATTATTCATTAGTGGAGAATGGACGATAAAGTCAGCGGTGCTCTTGTTACACGCGACGGGAATATTCCAAAGCGTTGCCAGTCGGAGTAGCGCTTTAATATCCGGGTCATGAGACATGGGTTCGAGTGGATCCCAAAAAAAGATCAGCAAATCAATTTTGCCGTCAGCAATTAGTGCGCCTATTTGCTGGTCACCACCTAAAGGGCCGCTTTGAACACGGTTCACGCTTAGGCCTGTTTTTTCTTCGATGAGCTTACCGCTTGTTCCTGTCGTAGTGAACTGGCAGCTACTTAAAGCTTCGATATGCTGGTTTAGCCAAGCAACAAGGTCGCTTTTACGATTATCGTGAGCGATTAAAGCGATATTTTCAATTGGATTCATTCTGTGTCCCGAGTTGTCTCACTCATTATTATCATTCTTGGAAAGTGATAGAGAGGCCCTGGAAGCCAACGTAGGTTTTCAGGGCCGTCTTAAAATATAAGTCTAGCTAAGATTTTGCTTTGTATATAAATTACTTAAAAGCTATTGCAAATTTGTGACATTATTTGGCTGTATTGGCCCAGGATGGTGAATGCTTAGGCAAAAAAAAGCCCCGGAAAACCGAGGCATAACAAGTTACCACACTTGATTAAAACGAGCGATCAAGACTAATACTTGACGCTATAGGTTCAATATAACGTACTTGATAGCAATACCAGTTGACTCAGGTCAAGTAAGCCGGAAACCGGGTAGAGATAGCTTCGTGCTATGTAATAAGATGCTGTTGTGCCGCTGAAGTCTCATGACAAATATTGTCCCTTGAGCTAAGCTATGTGCATTACGCTGATAATACGATGGATTGTCGGATTAAGGTAAAACCTTGGTAAAAATAGAGAGAGAAATAATGATGAGAAAGCTAGTTACATCGGTTTTGGTAGCGGGTTCACTTGCAGTAAGTGGAAGTGTTGTAGCAGGTGATGCTGCTGCGGGTAAAGCTAAATCAGCAGTATGTGCAGCCTGTCATGGTGCTGCCGGTATTGCAGCTATTCCAACTTACCCTAATTTGGCAGGACAAAACGAAGCTTATTTGGTGAGCTCACTGAAAGCTTATAAAACCAAGCAGCGTAACGGTGGTATGGCGGCAATCATGCAGGGCCAGGCAGCTGCATTGAGTGACGCTGATATTGATAATTTAGCGGCTTACTACGCTTCTTTAAAATAGTCTTGTTTGTTCCTCAGGCCATTTAGTTAACTTGTAGGTAGCTGGGAAACCATACTCATCGGGTAGGGTAGTTCCTAAGGTGCCTACAAGTTCTTTCCCCTCCTTCATAGCTAGCATTTTTCTGCTTTATATTCATAGATTGTTCTCATCTACTCCTCTGTGTGCATTTTTGCTTAGTGATTGAACAAAATCAGGTTAGAATAAGTCTCGTTTTTAGAATGCCTTAAACCTGATTTGTTGTGAGATTTATATGAAATTTGTCGTCAAACTGTTTCCAGAAATTACCATTAAGAGCAAGCCAGTCAGGCAGCGCTTGGTAAAACAGCTTCGGCAAAATATCAGTGCTGTGTTAAAGAAAGAGTTTGAAGACGTCAAGGTTCAGGGTTTTTGGGATAAGATCGAAGTTAACCTGAATGACGATTCTCAAGAAAAAGCTGAGAACCTAGCGGCTACCCTTCAGCGTATTCCGGGTATTGCAAATATTCTTCGAGTGCAGCGCTATCAGATTGATAATATCGATGACAACTTTGACGAAATTGTAGAGCATACTCATCGTGCTCTGGGCGAGGAGCTTAAAGGCAAGCGCTTTGTTGTGCGTATTAAGCGTGCCGGTCAGCACTCTTTTACCTCCCATGAGTTAGAACGTTATGTAGGGGGCGGTTTACTGCGAGCAGGAGAGACTGCGGGTGTAGATCTACATAATCCTGAAGTGACGGTCATGCTGGAAGTCCGGGACTCGGATCTTTATATAATCGAACAACGCTATGAAGGCCTGGGCGGTTATCCGATAGGTGCACAGGACGACGTGTTGTCACTCATGTCTGGTGGTTTTGATTCGACAGTTGCCAGCTACTTAACCATGAAAAGAGGCTTGAAGACGCATTTCTGCTTTTTCAATCTGGGCGGAGCCGCGCATGAGATTGGTGTTAAACAGGTCGCTTTATATTTATGGGAGAAATACGGCGTTTCACATCGCGTGAAATTTGTTGCTGTGCCTTTTGAAGAGGTGGTTGCTGAGATACTAAAGAATGTACATCACTCGCAAATGGGCGTTATCCTCAAACGTATGATGTTGCGGGCAGCAGAAAAGGTTGCGGATCAGATGGGCATCGAGGCCCTGGTTATGGGGGATAGCGTTGCGCAGGTATCCAGTCAGACCTTGGCAAACATGAGTGTGATTAATAAAGTCACCGATACCTTGGTATTACGCCCGCTTATTACCATGGATAAACAAGATATTATCTCTTTGTCAGCAAAAATCGGTACAGAAGAATTTGCCAAGAATATGCCGGAATATTGTGGTGTGATCTCCGATCGCCCAACAACTCGTGCCAAGATGGAACGAATTCTGGAAGAAGAAGATAACTTTGACTTTGAAGTACTCGAGCGCGCAGTAGAACAGCGGGTGAGCACTAAAATCGATGAAGTGATGTCAAGAATCCAAACCATCGCTGAAGTTGATTTGGTGAATGTGCCTGAGGTTGATGATGTGATTATCGATATCCGCCACCCGGACGAAGTTGAAAAAAGTCCGCTTGTTTTGACGAATAATGAAATCAAGAACATTGCGTTTTATGAACTGATGTCCAAATTGGATCAACTTGAAGCTGATCAGCAGTATCTGCTTTACTGTGAAAAAGGTACGATGAGTCAGCTGCATGCCAGTCACTTAAAAGGCATGGGCTACGAAAAAATAGGGGTGTATGCTCCTTAATAAGCAATATGAATGAAGAGACAATATTATGAGCCTGAAACTGGGGCGGAGAGAACAAAAAAAAATAAATAACCGCAAGGCCATTCTAGAGGCTGGGCTTGAAGTGTTTTCGACGGTTGGTTATGAGCGAGCAACTATCAATGATATTGTCAGCGAAAGTGGCCTGTCTGTAGGTACTTTTTATAATCACTGCGGTGATAAAGACACGATCTTTTCTGAGCTGCTCACTGGCTTTTTAATGAAAGTGCGCACGACTTTGAGCCAGGCGCGTCAAAGTGCAACAACTTTGGAAGGCTTTATCAAAGGTGCTTTTCTCGCTTACAGTAAACTGATCTCTCAGTACCCCAAAATGCAGCTGATGATTTCAAAAAATGCCCCAGTGTTTAAGCAGGTGCTATCAGAAAAAGAAGAGCTTACCGAGATTATTGACGACTTGTCTCGTGATATGCAGCTTGCTGTTGAGGTGGGAATGGCGCCTAAGTTCCCTGTATCGATGATGACGTCTGCAATGATCGCTTCGAGCATTGACATTTTTTCTGTCAGTGATGATGAGTACTCAGCTAAAGAGAAGGCTGAGTTTCTAGGGAATTTATTTATAGGTGGAATTGAGCGAATGGCTTCAAAGTAATTGTCTGATATAAAAGATAAATTACCTCCATTTAATGTCTAATAACTAGAACAAAATTCCACTTCAACTAAAATAAATTTGCTAATTTCTGAACTTTTTAGATTGGCCTGGGTCTTTAACAATATCCCGATCACAAAATTCGGGAATTAATAATGAGCAACTACTTTAGTTAACCGTTACTTTTTAGATGAATTACACAGGGTTAAAACAATGAATAACGCAAAAATCTTAAGCAAATCAGCAATCGCAAGCATGGTCGCAATGGGTGTTATGGCTGCGTCAACTGACGCACTAGCAGGCAAGCCTGGTTTTGAAAAATGTCAGGGTATTGCTAAAGCCGGTATGAATGACTGTGGTACCTCAAAGCATAGTTGTGCTGGCCAAGCTGCTAAAGACGGTGACCCTGAGGAATGGGTATATGTTCCAGAAGGCACTTGTTCAAAAATTGTAAATGGTAAAGTGAAGTAAGTTACTTAGCACTTCTATCGGTGGCATTAACTGATGAATCATATCTTATCGCAGGGAATGCCAACCGATCATCCTGCTTCTCCTGAGCCACAAGCGCTTCAGGGTGCAGGTATAGGTTTACGTTCTGCACACTATCAAACGATTCTGAATTCACGCCCTGATATCCCCTGGTTTGAAGCACTAAGCGACAATTATATGAGCGACGGTGGTCAGCCTCTTGATTACCTGGAGCAGGTTCGGGATTTATACCCGGTTACCTTTCATGGTGTCGGCATGTCTTTAGGCTCAACTGATCCCTTAGATCAATCCTACCTCAAACGCTTAAAGTCACTTATAGAACGCTTTCAACCAACGCTGGTGTCTGATCACTTGTGTTGGGCTTCTTTTGATGGCGTACATGGTAATGAACTATTTCCCATGCCTTATACCATGGAGGCAATTAAGCATATCGTCTCACGAATTGACCAAGTTCAGAATTATCTGGGACGTCGTATATTGGTCGAAAATGTTTCGAGCTATTTAAGTTTTACAGTTGATGCGATGGCAGAAGTGCAGTTTTTGTCCGAGGTCGCCGAGCAGGCTGACTGCGATATTTTATGTGATGTGAATAATATCTATGTCAGCGCAATGAACCACAAATTTGATCCGCAAGAATACATTCGGGCTTTGCCTGTAAAACGCATAAAAGAAATGCACTTGGCGGGCTTCGAAGATCAGGGCACGCACTTGCTCGATACGCATGGCGCAAGGGTGCACGGACCGGTTTGGCAACTTTACCAAACAGCGTTGGAGCGATTTGGCCCTATTCCTACTTTGATTGAATGGGATACTGATATTCCGGATTTTTCCGTTCTGCAGGAAGAGCAGAGCAACGCAGCCCGCATGATGGCTCAGTGCTCAAAGTATTCCAGTCTTGCTTCTGCAGAGCAGGTATCCAGGTAATGAAGCTTGCGAACATTCATCAAGCCTTTATTTCAGGCATCTATAATCTAGAGACGGATATCAAGCCAGGGGCATTTATTCAAGCGGGTGAGAAGCTTGATCCTGAGCAGTGTTTAGCGATTTATCGCGGCAGTGTTTACGGCAACTTATGTTCTGCATTAGCAGATATTTATCCTGCCTTTTTGCAATGTGTTGGTGAGCAGTTTTTTCAGGCATTAGCACTGCGTTATGTTAAAGCACACCCTCCCGCGTCAGCGAGTCTGGACCACTATGGTGCCGAGTTTCCAGAATATGTTGGAGACTTTGAGGCACTTAAATCGCTCCCTTACGCTAAAGATTTGGCACAGCTTGAGTGGTATTGGCATTTGGCTTTTCACGCCAAAGATGAGCAGCCCCTTGACGCTATTCGCTTATCTGAAATTGATGAAGATCGATATGACAAGATAACTTTTTTGCTTCCAGCCAGTGCCCACTTACTTTCCTGCAACTATCCGATTAAAGAGATCCGTGATAAGTGCCTGGAAGATCGAGACAAAGCAGAAGGGAATGAAGATCAACCCTTGAATTTAGATTCCGGTTCACGGCACTTGTTGGTATGGCGAGCGGCGCATTACCAGCTACGTGTCGATCAGCTATCCGACTTGGAATTCGAACTACTCTCTTCGATAAATAAAAAGAAAAACTTGGGAACTATTCTGCAAGAACTGCAGTCCAAGTATCCACTAGAAGAAATTAACCAAACACTTGCTTTGGCTGTTCAACGAGTTTGGTTTGTCGGCTTCACATTAGCCGAATAAATCGTTCCAAATTACCACATTAGGATTAAATATGAGTCAAGTCTCTACTGTTGCGTCGCTGTATTTAAATGCCACTCGCTGGGTGGATAAAAGCCAGATTATTATGATTATTGTCTTTCGTTTGTACTTGGCGAAAGTATTTTTTCTAGCTGGCTTATCGAAGGTAAAGAGTATGGATAGCACATTGATGCTGTTTGAATATGAATACGATGTGCCTTTGATTCCCTTTGATGTCGCCGCCTATTTGTCTACCTTTGCTGAGCTAGTCTTCCCGGTATTGTTGGTGATTGGTTTAGCCGGACGTTTTAGTGCCGGGGCTCTATTTGTCTTAAATATCGTTGCCGTTATCTCTTACCCGGATATTAGCCCAGGTGGTGTTAATGACCACTATTTCTGGGGCGCGATGCTCTTGGTTTTGGTGATGTATGGGCCTGGTAAAGCGTCACTTGATGCTTGGATCCAAAAGCGCTTTTTCGCGAATTTGGCATAGAAACAAGATTTCTCTTCTCTCGCTTTTACTTAGCTTGTATTATCAAGATATTAGCCTCAATATTGGAGCTAAATCTGATTCAACAAGCTAGGAAGAGAGTATGGATATCGGTGACTATCGTCGCGAATATATGAGCCAGGGCCTGGACCGTGATGAATTACTTGATGACCCGTTCAAGCAGTTTGAACACTGGTTTCAACAGGCAAATGATGCAGACATACAAGATGCAAATGCCTTCAGTCTGGCGACAACAGACCTTGAAGTAGGCCCCTCCATTCGAACGGTATTACTGAAGTTATTTGATGAAAACGGCTTTGTTTTCTTCACTAACTACAACAGCCGAAAGTCTCAGCAGATTAAAGCCTACCCTCAAGTAGCGATGTTGTTCCCCTGGTTACCACTGAACCGTCAGGTGAAGGTGGAAGGACGTTGTGAAAAGATATCCAGTGCCGCTTCCTTGAAATATTTTGCAACCAGGCCGCGTGGCAGTCAGATTGGTGCTTGGTGTAGTGATCAGAGCGAAGTGATCGAGTCTCGTTCTTTTCTAGAACAAAAGTATCGTGAAGCGGCAGAGAAATTTAAATCCGGTTCGATTCCTTTACCTTCGTCATGGGGCGGCTATCGCATAGTGCCGGCTCGAATCGAATTTTGGCAAGGACGTGAAAATCGACTTCATGATCGTTTCCAATATACGCGTTTGCATGATGATAGTTGGTCGATCGAAAGGCTAGCGCCGTAGGCCGAGGGTGCTAACCAGCCAGCGAGCCGTGGAAGGGTCTGCCTACAGATAAGGCAGACCCTTTTTTAGAGATAGAATCTTTATTTTTGAGGTGCTTCAGGTGCTTTAATGGCTTCGGTAAAAGCATTCAATTTTTGTTGGGCTTCAGTTAACTGACGCTGAGCCTGATCAAGTTCCTCTTGGGCCGTTTGTAAGCTCTGGCTCTTTTCTTTGAGTTGGCTGTCTTTTTCATTCAGTGCTTGCTCGAGCTTCATTCTTTGAGTTTGTTGTTCACTCAGCGAATCTTCATGCTTGGCTAAGAGTTCTTGTTTTGTTGCGAGTTCGCCTTTTACGTTTTCAAGGTGATCTTCCTGATAATCAACCAGTGCCTCGATAATATCGATGGTTAAGTATTTATCTTCTAACTGGTTTTTGAGTTCACTGAGTTGTTGTGCAAGGTTATCAGCTGACTCCACTAGGGATGCTTTCTCCGAGGCGCTAGTTTCCTGGTCGCCTTTAAGTAGCTGTATTTCTCTTCGAAGTTGGTCGGTGCTTTGTTTTAGCTCCAACAGCATACCTTTGGTTTTATCCAGTTCAGTTTTTTTACTGGCTAAGGCAGTGGTTTGGGTAAGCACCTCATCCTGAGTCAAACTGAGAATATTTGCGAGTTTATCAATATTCTTTGAGGCGGAGGCTATTTGGTTGTAGTGAAGCTGCTTCTTGGCAAGTTGCTCGTAGGCAAAATAGCCGCCAATAATACAAGCGATAAGCATAATCGGCAGAATAATCATCGCGGGTTGGCGGCGAGACTCAGCTGCCTGCTGTGCCGTGTTAAATGCTTCTCTCTCATGTTGGAGAAGTGTATTGTCTTCTTTAAGTTTACGTTCGCGTTTTATTAGGTCTTGAGTTTTTAACTGGTTAGCGCGCTCTTTTTTGGCAACGCTATCTTGGTGCGCTTTAATGCGTTCTTCAGTTTTCTGCTGCTGGGTCGCTTGGCGGTTTAGTGCATCTTCTTTTAGTTGAAGTGCACGAGATTTTTGTTCTAGTTGTAACTCTTCTGGCGACGCCATGTGATCAAAGGTCCTATTAAATAATACTGGAAACTCTTTAATAGTAGCTGATAAATAGCGTTTTGCTTACTATGCACAAGTTCCAGTCACCACCAAAAAAGGCTAGACGGCTTCAAGCTTTGCATAAGATAGAACTAGCCACTTACTGCCAGCTTCTGGGAAGTTAACTTGAATACGTGCATGGGCACCTTGGCCTTCATAATTGAGTACAGTGCCTTCACCAAACTTGCCATGCCGAACAACTTGACCTAGTTGGAATTGCGAATCGCCAACTTGCATATCGCTGCTTGAAGATTGGCTGAAGGAGACCGGTGTAGAAACACTATTTTTTATGCGAACTTCTTGTATTAGCCCTGGTGGTATCTCTCGTACAAAACGAGACATGGGGTTGAACTTCTCTTGGCCATACAGGCGTCGTGACTCGGCATAGGTGAGCACTAGCTTCTCCATTGCGCGAGTGACTCCGACATAACAGAGTCGGCGTTCTTCTTCTAACCTTCCAGGCTCTTCCATTGACATCTGGTGCGGGAATAGACCTTCTTCCATCCCTGCCAGAATCACGAAAGGGAACTCCAGGCCTTTTGCAGAGTGAAGCGTCATTAGTTGCACGCAGTCCTGATGTTCTTCGGCTTGTTGCTCGCCTGCATCCAAGGCTGCCTGGGCAATAAAGCTAGCTAATGGGCTTAGCTCGTCATCTTCAGCTTCGAAATCTTTGGTTGCCGATAAAAGCTCATTGAGGTTTTCAATGCGGGCCTGGCCTTTTTCACCCTTTTCTTTCGCATGAAACTCTTTAAGCTGCGATTGCCCGATAGCTCTTTCGGTGAGTTGGAATAAGTTTAGCTCGTCTTGTTCTGCACTAAGTTCATCTATCATATCGATAAAGGCATTCAGAGAGCCATTGGCCTTGCCTTTAATCAGGCCTAGCTGCAAACGTTCGACGCAGGCCTGCCAGAGAGACACTCCCTGATCTCGAGCGTGTTCACGAATATCGCTAAGGGTCTTATTGCCAACACCACGAGTTGGTACGTTTACCACTCGTTCGAAGGCGGCATCATCGTGTCGATAATAAACCAAACGTAAGTAGGCGAGGGCATTACGAATCTCTTGACGATCGTAGAAGCGTAGGCCGCCATAAATTCGATAAGGGACAGCCTGGCGAATTAAAAATTCTTCAATGACACGCGACTGTGCATTGGAGCGGTAGAGAATAGCGCATTGTGAACGTAGCTGGCCTTGGTTCACCCAAGCATTGATGCGGTCAGCAATATAGTTGCCTTCGTCTTGTTCGTTGAACGCGGCATAAAGGTCTATCGGTTCACCTTCACTGCCATCAGTCCATAGCTCTTTTCCTAAACGTCCGCTATTGTTTGAGATCAAAGCATTGGCCGCGTTCAGGATAGTGCAGGTCGATCGATAGTTTTGTTCCAGCTTAATAACTAAAGGCTGGGCAAAGTCGTTTTGGAACTGTTGAATGTTCTCTATCTTCGCGCCACGCCAGCCGTATATAGATTGGTCATCATCGCCCACTACCATAATGGGGATTCGGTTGCCTGCGAGTACGCGAAGCCAGGCATATTGAATGGTGTTAGTATCTTGAAATTCGTCGACCAGAATATAGCGAAAGCGATCTTGATAATGAGCAAGCAGGGCTGGGTTGTTCAGCCATATTTCATGAGAGCGAAGTAAGAGCTCACCGAAGTCGACCATGCCGGACTGTTGGCATTGCTCTTCATAACGTTGGTAGAGCGTTGCCATTACTTGATCGAACTGGGAATGAGTCGGCGGTAAATAAGCGGCGCGAACGCCTTCATCTTTTTTACTGTTGATAAAAGACTGAACTTGCTTAGGCGGCCATCGCGACTCATCGATGTTCATTTCACGCATGATTCGCTTTACGATCCGAAGCTGGTCGTCGGAGTCGAGGATCTGGAAGTTATCCGGAAGATTTGCTTCTTTGGAATGTGCGCGCAGAAAACGGTGAGCAATGCCATGGAAAGTACCAAACCAAAGGTTTCGTGCAGGCAGGTCCAACAATTGCTCGATACGGCCCCTCATTTCCTTGGCAGCTTTGTTAGTGAAGGTCACTGCCATAATTGAAGAAGGGCTTAAGCGTTCAATTTCCATCAACCAGGCAATTCGGTGTACCAATACTCGGGTTTTGCCACTTCCGGCTCCAGCAAGAACCAATAAGTTTTGCATAGGTGCAGCAACAGCACTGCGTTGTGCGTCATTCAAACCGTCAAGAATATGGGATACGTCCATGGGGGTATTTTTACCGAGAACTAATGATTATATGAAAATATTGCTGCTCATCTTACAGCAGCTATGTAAGAGATCAAGATGTGTTGGCTTGCTAAATGTAGGACGAAAAAAAGGGCCTCAAAGGCCCTTTGATATCCGCTGAACTCACGGAAACTTTGACTGCTAGAAAAGAAAGTAGATATATAAACCAATGTGGCTACCGTCAGAATCAGGGCCTGAGTCTACTGAGCTACCATTGTACTTTGTTACTTCGTAGTTTATATCGACGTACCTTAAAGCAATGACTGCACTATCAGAAGTCTTATATCCGTACTCTATAACTAAGCCGCTGGCATCTTCGAATTCAGCATTCTCGTCAAGCCCAATATCATCTGATTCTGCTTCAAATTCTGGGCTGGTATGTAAAGTCAATCCTCCACCAAAACGGTGCTTATCATAATTATAGAAGCCTAATAGTTCGACTGGAATGCGCGTGAAGTCACCATCACCGTTTTCGGCTAATAAGGCATCAAAGTGATAACCAATGCTACTTTGTATAGAGTATGTATCATTGATGTTATAGATAAGACCCAGTTTTAGATCCAATAAACCGCCTGCAGTGAGCTCTTCAGAGTCACCATTGGTGTATTCTACCTTGAGTAAGTCATCTCCCCCAAAAGTAAAGCCTCCAGCAGTAAAGCCTTGGAAGGTTTTCGTAGAAGTTGGTGAGTAATTTTCGGCTAAGGCGATATTGCTGCTAATAGAACATAGCAAAATAACCCACATCCCTAATATCTTTCTTAAACGATTCATTATTAATCCCTTTTTATGCATTAAATTTTAAAGGCGGCAGTATAGTGGACGGATTATCTTAGGTCTATTGATCGTTGAGAGTAGCCACTAAAATTGAATTGTCATTATTTGTTGTTAAGCTTTTCTCTAAATGTTTGTGTTTCAGGTTATACTTCACTCATGATCAATTTTGGCCAACTAAAAGCGCTTTTAAGTAAGCATCGAACTCGATCTGAAGCAGCTTCAGAGGCCAGGCGGAACGCGGAACAAAGTCAGCAAATCTATCAAGCGCTGGTCGATGAACGCAAGTTACGGCAAGCGTTAGAAGCTCAGCTAGTGCAAAAGAGTACCGACCTCGAACTTGCGATTCGAGATCGAACCAAAGAGCTTGAAGACAGTAACAAGCAACTCAGTGAACAAATTGCCCTGCGACAAAAGATCAGTGACGCCTTGGTAAAAAGCCAGACGCGCTTAACGCAGGCTATGGACGCAGCGCGTTTGGGCTTGATCGACTGGGATCTTGATCAAGCCCAGTTTTACCAGTCAGACTTCCATGAACTCTTCGGCGATAAAGAACTGACTACTGAAGAGCATATACATAACCTGAAAACGATTATTCACCCGGCAGACTATGTTGATGTTCGGGCGGCCGTTAACGCTTGTTTGGAAGGCGGTAAGGGAGAGTACCAACTTCAATATCGAGCCCAGAGTGGTGACGATTGGCTATGGATAGAAGAGAGCGGCAAGGTTGTTGATCGGGATGCAAAAGGGCGGGCTCTGCGAATTTTGGGGACCCGGCGTAATATTCAGTCCGAGCGCGCTCGTGATGAACAAGTTCGCTTGGCTAAGTCGGTCGTTGATCATACTTCAGAAGGTGTTTTTGTTCTGGATGCTAACTATCGCTTCCTGTCGGTTAATCCTGCTTATGAGAAAATAATCGGGCAGAGTGCGGAACAGCTTGTTGGGCAGAAGATTGATTGTTTGAGTGATACGCCTAAGCGTCAGGAAGCCTATGCCCAGATATTTGAAGAGGTACAAGCCAAAGACCTATGGCAGGGTGAATTATTAGAGAAGCGATACCATGGTGATTACTTTCCCCAGTGGACTCAGATCAATGCCATCAGGGATCGCAACGGACATATACAATACTATGCCGCAATGCTCTCTGACCTGTCTGTTCGACAAGCTGCTGATAAGAAACTCAATTACTTACTTAATTATGATGACCTCACTAAGTTAGCGAATCGCAACCAGTTCAAAGATCAGTTACACCGCGCTGTGGTTCGCTACAAAGATGAAGGCTTACCTTTCGCCTTAGTGACCTTGGATATTGACCGATTCAAGCAGTTTAATGATAGCTTTGGTCATGATGCGGCTGATGAGTTGCTCAGGGAAATTGCTCGACGCTTGTCTGCGAATGTACAGAAGGTTGATATTCTAGCCCGTGTTGGAGGCAACGAGTTTGCTTGCGTCGTGTCCTGTAGTCCGACCTTTGACGTAATGAAGTTTGCAGAGCGACTTTTTAAAACTGTGACCCATCATAATTATGATATATCGAGTGAGGAAATCGCTTTATCTTGCAGTATGGGTGTCGCACATGTTCCTGAACATACTCAGGATATCGAAACATTGATGCAATATGCGGCCTTGGCGGTGCAGAAAGCTAAATTCCAGGGAGGCGATCAGATCCAATTGTTTGATGATAGTCTTAAGCAGTTCTCTAGAGAACGTCTGGAAATGGAAAATGCATTGCGTAAAGCGTTGCAAAGAAGTGAGTTGGAAGTCTATTACCAACCGAAGCTGGATGTCAGGTCGAGAAGGATTAATTCTTGTGAGGCTTTGGTGCGTTGGAATCACCCCCAAAAAGGGCTCATTTCGCCTGCTGAATTTGTCAATATTGCTGAAGAAAGTGGTTTGATTTCTGAGCTAGGAGCCTATGTGCTTGAAACTGCTTGTCGCCAGGTTAAAACATGGCAGGAACAGGGCTTAGGTACTATTTGTGTTGCCGTAAATTTGTCACCTAGGCAGATTCGTGATCAAAACTTGAAAGGTATGATTAAGAGTGTGTTGGAGTCGAGCGGTATCTCGCCAGTATGTTTGGAATTAGAGCTAACAGAAAGCGTCATAATTGAAGACTTTCGCGCCGGTTTGAGTTGCTTGCATGAATTAAAAGAACTAGGGCTTAAAATTTCTATAGATGACTTTGGTACCGGGTATTCATCATTAAGTTACCTAAAAGAATTGCCGGCTGATACGCTAAAAATTGACCGTTCATTTGTTGAGGGGCTTGAAAACTCCAAAGCACAACTCGCGATAGTCAAGGCTATTATCGTGTTGGGTCAGAGCTTGAACCTTCGTGTGGTTGCAGAAGGTGTCGAGAATCAGGCCCAGTTGTCACTATTATCGCAGCATGGGTGTGATTATATTCAGGGCTATCTTGTCTCAAGACCTTTGAATGATAATGATATGGAGGCTTTACTCAGAACTCAGTAAATAGCGCTGTTTTATATTTATACTATTAGACTATAATGTCCCTGCTTTTTATAAGCGTAAAAATATAATGTAAATTAAGGATATTAAGATATGAAATTGCATGTTGTAGTAGCATTGTTGGTAGTTACCTTGTTGT
>NZ_LWEY01001390.1:0-1085 GCF_001634935.1 Oleiphilus sp. HI0043
TAAAACGATGCCTTCTTTCCAGCGACTTGAAAACAGAGTTAAATCTGTAGAATAGTCATTAGCGAGAAAATGATTGACCCACTCAATCGTATCAATTTCCTCTGGTTTGATGCTCTCGTTTGCTTCAATTGCCTGAACAGAGCCAAATCTCTCAATTGCTGTGGGCGCTCTAAAAGCGTGGCCGTAAAGAAGCTTGGAGCTATAGTTTTCATTGACTTTGACAATGAGCCCTGCTCTTGGCGAAAGGTGAGAGCCGACATCTGAGTAATCGTCTGCTCTGAGACCATAGACAGCATGCAGTTTGTCATTAAATAAGCCTGTCTTGGCTTGGAATAGTGCATACCTAATGTGTCGTTTAGAATTCTTATAAGGGTTGTCTTGATCAACAAGGGTGCTGCCATTTAAGTCGATCCGGGAGTAGTTGCTACCGTTGACGATAAATCGGTCATAACCAGCACCGAGAACCCATTGCGTTGAGGCTTCAGGCGATTTGCCTTTTAACTGAAGTTTCGCGCCACTACGTTGCTCATTTGTAGATTGATAGAGTGTGTGAGGGCAGTAAAGAGGGTTATTGGTCGTATTGGTTCCATCTTTACAGTCAAAAGAAGTGATTGGTATATCGTTAGGCGCGTACACGAGGCTTATCGGGTAGCGTGCATTGTCAAATGACCATTCTTGCTTACTCTGCCAATGATAGATTTGAGTGCCCAGTTCAATGCTATCGCTAAGCTGGTAATCGTAAGATAAGCTTGCGAGCCAGAAGCTGGAATCTTGCCCTGAATGTTCCCGATCTTCAGTTAAGCTGGTAGATTGCACGTCAAAATTATCATCAATACGGGTAAAGAACTGGGTGCCGGTGCTTGGAAAACCAGATGCCAAATAGTTTGCGTAGTATGAAAAAAACTCGACACGTCCTGTATCGACTTTGCCAGCGCTCAATTTTATAAAGCCACTTTGATCACGATAGGCATAGTGTCTTTCGGAGTTATAGAGCAAACCGTCATCAGGATCGGTGTAGCGATAGTTCAAGTTTTGATCGCTCTGTCGGGCAAATGCTAAGCCGGCATTGAGTATGCTATCTTCGA
>NZ_LWEY01001391.1:0-1133 GCF_001634935.1 Oleiphilus sp. HI0043
AGCCACAACCAGTACTCACCCGGGCCGATCCAGAAGTAGTGGTGCCCCATTCCTATCAGGCCGGTAATCAGTGCTAAAGCAATAATCACATACAACCACTTCTCTATTATCTCACGGTCAACGCCAGTCACTTTGATCAAGGTATAAGCCAAAATAGCACCCATGATCAATTCCCAAACACCTTCAACCCATAGGTGAACAACCCACCACCAGAAGAACTTATCAAGAACCAAATTACCTGGGTTATAGAAAGAGAATAAAAAGAACACAGCCAAACCAATCAGACCTGTAATCAATACCATATTGATAACTGTTTTACGGCCCTTAAGGATGGTCATACCTACATTGAAGATGAACCCGAGACAAACGATGACAATACCAATTTTAGTAATCGTCGGTTGTTCAAGGAATTCTCGCCCCATGGTCGGTAAGAGTTCATTAAAAGTAATATCTGCCAAGGTGCTATAAGGCACTAGCAAATAACCTAGAATGGTCGCAACGCCGGCTGCGGCAAACACCCAAAACAGGATTTTGGCAAGCAAGGGGCTATACAGTTCAGTTTGACTCTCTTCTGGGACAAGGTAGTAAGTTGCTCCCATAAAGCCAAATAATAGCCAAACGATGAGCAAGTTCGTGTGCACCATACGTGCAACGTTAAACGGAATAGCACCTGCTAGAAAGTCACCAACGATATATTGAAGACCCATAATGAGCCCGAATACCGCCTGACCTGCGAACAGAACCATGGCGAAAATAAAATAGTTTTTTGCAACACTCTGCGATTCGTATTTCATAGCAACTCCCTAACCTTGCTTATTCGGTGGCCAGTCATTGTCATCAATGCGCGAGGTCCAGATCAGGAATTGAGAAACGTTATGTACGTCCTCTTCTGATAAATGGAACTGAGGCATTTGACGGCGACCTGGAACATTTAATGGCTGAATCGCCATCCAGTTTTGCATGAAGCTTTCAAATACCGCCTCATCACCGGCACCATATCGATCAAATACATTTGCAAGTTCAGGTGCAAAGTAAGCCCCTTCCCCCATCAAACTGTGACAACCGATACAATTGTTCTTTTCCCATATTTCTTTGCCCTTCACGACAGCTTCGGTAATATTTTCCCGATGATC
>NZ_LWEY01001392.1:0-1327 GCF_001634935.1 Oleiphilus sp. HI0043
GACTTGATCCTGCATTAGTGCGATAAGAGGTGAGACAACAATACTCAAACCGTCCAGCATGACAGCGGGCAGCTGGTAACAAATAGACTTACCACCACCGGTAGGCATAATCACCAGGCTAGACTGGCCCTTAAGTGTACGTTCGATGGCACCCGCCTGATTGAGGCGAAAGGCATCATAGCCAAAGTAAGATTTTAGGGCGTGAAGCGCCGTGTCCATATTCATAGGTCGTTCTCCTGAAAGGGGCTGTGATTCTTAACTTCCCTTTGGGCATCATGAGGAGACACGTCGGGCAGGTCTTTCCAATTTATCGGCATCGCAAATTCCTTTTGCTAATGATTGAATTCACGAGAAGCCTAGCAAATATAGTGGGTCGCATGCAAAGTCGGCCAACACGATTTACATTACAATAGGCCAAAATATTAAACGCCATTCTGGCAACTAAACTAGATGGAACACCTCCTAAATGCTAAAGTAAGCAGATGCTAACTTCCTATAAGCCAATAACGCTAATAATAAAGCGCTCAATAGTCCTATTAGCACTGTTTTTATCAGCTTGCGCCAGCTTTGATCAGACCAACATTAAACCCGGTCAGCGTGTTGATGGCTTTACTTTCTCTTTTGAAGTGCCTACAGAAACACCCTGGTTTGCAGTCGTATATGGCACAAGTCATCGTCTGAAACTCAGCCAATTAAACCAAGACGATAGTTACTCCATTCTAGTCACCTTAACTCGCGGCCCAAGAAGCGGTATGTATTCGAGTGCCAACGCGCACTTACAGGCACTAAAGCGCCACCTGCAATTAGAACGGCAGCCAAAAGGTTTAGTCCTCCATCACCAGGCACAAGCCATTGATACACGCTATGGCGAATTATGCATTCGTCAAACCAGTAATAGCGAAGACTGGCGAGGTCGAGCAAAGCCCGGCCCAGCGCTGATAGACAGTATCACCCTGACCTGTCCTCACCCCGGCTTCGCAAACGTACTAATCAGCACGACGCTAAGCCGACGCTATGAAACTCACGCAGCAACACTTGAACTAACAAACTACGCAGACCAACTTTTCGCTTCATTCGAGTTTGAACCAGATTATTGAAAACACCATTCCGAAAAGTAAGGGTTTTCTCATTCTCTGAACTGAGTTAGTTTTAGCACCAGTCAAGTTCAAGGAGCGCATCATGAAAAAAATCATCATAAGCAATAGCGGGAAAGCAAATGTATTACAAGTTCAAGAGGCTGCCGACCTGGTGGCTGGTGATAAGGAAGTTCGTATTGCAGTGAAAGCTGCGGGATTGAATTTTGCTGATATTTTGGCTCGACAAGGCC
>NZ_LWEY01001393.1:0-1072 GCF_001634935.1 Oleiphilus sp. HI0043
TCCACGCGTAAGAATCACTTTGATTATCGCTCGCTTAAGGTGAGCGGCTTTAGTCAGGTCTTTCAAAGCCAAGCCAACATAACGCTCAAACTTACCAGCAAGCATTTCAGTTTCACCTAAATCAAGCGCCTTAGTGCCACGTTTAAATCGTTCCAGATGATAACTTAGAAGAGGAATTTTTCCATCGACCACTCTAAGCGTTTCAAATAAACCATCTCCGTAGGCAAGGCCCCGATCAGCGATATCGATTGCCGAGGTCTCAAGCTCATTGACTAAGGTTAAGTGAGCTCGCGTTTTCATTTCTAATCTTCCAAGGCCTGAAAGATTAAAGTGCCATTAGTACCGCCAAAACCAAAGGAGTTCGATAGAGCAGCTTTTATCGGAGCTTTCCTGGCAGTATGTGCCACGAAATCCAAATCACACCCTTCTTCAGGCTCATCGAGGTTAATCGTTGGTGGCGCTACNTGATCAGTGATAGCTTTTACAGAAAAGATTGCCTCAATCGCGCCAGCAGCCCCTAACAAGTGACCAGTCATTGACTTGGTTGAACTAACAAGCAAAGAGCTAGAATGTTCTTTAAACAGGTCTTTGATCGCTTTGCATTCTGCCACATCACCAAGCGGAGTTGAGGTGCCGTGAGCATTAATATAATCAATCGATTCTGGTTCTATTCCTGCATCGTTGATAGCATTTTCCATAGCGGTTCTTGCGCCTGAACCATCTTCAATAGGCGAAGTAATATGGAAGGCATCATCACTCATACCAAAGCCGGTTAGCTCAGCATAGATTGTTGCACCACGCGCTTTTGCGTGCTCCAACTCTTCCAAAACCAGTGCACCTGCGCCATCAGATAGTACAAACCCGTCTCGACCTTTATCCCAAGGGCGGCTGACTTCTTCAGCAGGTCGGTCATTGGAAGACAATGCCTTAGCATTGCTAAAACCTGCAACAGCAATTGGTGTTGTCGCCATTTCAGCACCACCGGCTATCATCACATCGGCATCACCATAGGCAATCGTTCTTGCTGCGTAACCAATGTTATGAGTGCCCGTAGTACAAGCTGTGACTACCG
>NZ_LWEY01001394.1:0-793 GCF_001634935.1 Oleiphilus sp. HI0043
AGTAAGTGTTGAGGATGGTGAGATTGTAACGGGCCAAAATATTGTAATTCCTAATCAGTGTCCAGTAGATTCTGACGGTAATCCGATTCCGTTTACTAACATGATTATAGTAGAGGCAGATGATGACCCTGCTACTAGCTTCGGTACATTAAAAGTCGCTGTAACACGCGCAGATGGGGTGATTGAAGAACGTTTTATCTCTTTCCTTCACTAGGTTTCTTATTTAATAGTTAGATCTAAATCCTTAATGGGGAAGCATAAGCTTGCCCATTTTTATGTCTGATAAACGCCCACCATAAAAACCGCTTGCTGTCCGTCTCCAAGCACAATACTATGTGCCTCTTGTAAACTAAGACTTTGCCCTCATTAACCACACTTGTGGGCAATTAAGTCACAATACTTTGATTCGTAAGAATCTTTCATGAAACTAATCTAAAAAATGTAACGGAGTCTTCTATGGCCTGGAATGAGCCGGGTGGTAATCGTAATGATAACGACCCTTGGGGTTCTAATAATCGAGGGAATAAAGGCGGCAATAATCAAGGGCCACCTGATCTCGATGAAGCTTTAAAACAACTGATGGATAAGCTGAATGGCTTGTTTGGTTCAGGCCCGAAAAAAACTGGTGGCTCTTCTGGCGGTTCAAGCCAGGGTGCTGGTGGTGTATTTATTTTGGCATTGATTGCGCTGGTCATCTTTTTAGGCTTTAAGTCATTTTATACCATTGATGAGCAGGAAAGAGGCGTTGTCCTTCAATTAGGTAAGTACAACCGAACCTTGGACCCGGGCTTAC
>NZ_LWEY01001395.1:0-1554 GCF_001634935.1 Oleiphilus sp. HI0043
AAGCCACTATGCTTGAAAAGCTATTCTCCAATATTTTTGACGCTGCCCAGCAGTCTTTCTGTCGCTACCCCGTAGTGCTTAGTGGCGACAAGAATTGGTGTTTAGATACGGTTCAAAGCAACTCGCTTTTCGGCGATATAAATGAGGCTATTTATATCAGCGCCTCCGAACCTATTAAAGGCTTTAAGTCTGTTTCTGCACATAAAGTTAAAAGCCTCTTGGGTGGTGATTGTAATCTGTTGCTTTGGGATGGCTTCGATGGCTTAAGCCCGGACGGACTTGGTGGAGCATCTGGACTTGTTCGCGGAGGAGGCTTATTTATCATCATGGTGCCCCCTCTCGCTGACTTGGCTAAAGCACCTGACCCAGACTATCGCCGCATGTGCAGTGACGAGTCAGAGTTATCTAAAACAAACACCTTTTTTCTCCAGCGTTTGATTAGCTTTTTTAACAGTCAGGATTGTCTGCTATTTTGCCAAGAGAATCAGTCTCAGCTTCCTGCTGTTCCTGCGGCTGCGACGACTCAGGTACAGGCCCTACCCACACCTGACCAGCGCGAAGCAATTGAGCTAATCACTCATGTTGTCGAAGGGCACCGTAGACGGCCACTGATCGTCACCGCCGATAGGGGACGAGGCAAAACCAGCGCGCTTGGCATTGCCGCGGCGAAGTTGGCCCTCAAATATAAAAAATCTATTTTGATTACAGCCCCCTCAAAACGAGCTTGTGCCAATGCATTCTTCCACTTTTCAAAATACATTACAGATGAGTGTGGCAACCACGATAGTTATTCTCACTGTCTGAAGTTTATATCGCCTGATGAGCTCTTACTTACCAAGCCCGAGTGCCAGTTACTGCTAATCGATGAAGCTGCCGGAATTCCAGCGTCTACATTGAGTGAACTACTAAAGCACTATTCTAGAATCGTATTTTCAAGCACCATCCATGGCTACGAAGGCAATGGTCAAGGCTTTGCAATTCGTTTTAAGAAACAACTCGACCTACTAACACCCAAGTGGAAAAGCATTCATCTAAGCCAGCCAGTTCGTTGGGCCGAGAATGACCCCTTAGAAAATTGGATGAGTCGGCTATTATTTTTATCCTTGAATGACGATTCATTTAGCCAAAAACGTAGTGTAAAAAACAAACATACAGAGATGAACGTGCTCTGGCCTTCACAGCAGCAACTAGCCTCCGAGCCTAAACTCCTTGAGCAGGTTATTTCATTGCTAGTGAATGCTCACTATCAAACTTCCCCTGACGATATAAGACTTATACTTGATCATCCCGGTGTGTTGCTAGCTTGTGGTTTCAAAGATCATATAGAAAGTGAGCAACAAGGTGAGTTGATCTCAGCAATGCTGATAATACGAGAAGGGGGGATTTTAGAAAGCACTCTGCAACAAGAGATCCTCGCAGGAAAGCGACGCTTACGTGGCCACTTAGTTCCGCAGACTCTTGCTACCCTCTCTGGCGATATCAAAAACCTGGAACAACACTCATTGCGTATAATGCGTATTGCAGTACGCGCTGAATACGAGAATCAAGGGCTCG
>NZ_LWEY01001396.1:0-1207 GCF_001634935.1 Oleiphilus sp. HI0043
TCAGAGTAAAAACAGCCATTTTTACTCTGACCCCAAATATGGGGAGCTTACTGCATTAAAGGGGAGTCGGACACACTAAAGTCGAAACCTTCAATGTCGGCATCCATAATTAATGAATGAATATACTGGGCAATCGCTTTACGTCTAACCTTTTCATTCAGGTAATCAGAAATTCGTTCTTTAACCATCTCATAAGGTAAAGCTTTACCTTCTTCTTTGTGGTTAATGAAAACAACATGCACACCATAACGGCTTTCGATTGGCGCACTGGCTAAACCTTCAGGACAATTGAATAACTGACGTTCGAATTCTGGCACAGTTTGGCCTTTACCAAGCTGCCCAAGGTGACCACCCGTCTCTTTTGAAGGGCATTTGGAATGCATCTTGGCCAGCTCTTCAAACTGCCCAATATTTTCTTGTAAGCGTTTAATCAGTTGCTCTGCCAGTTCCGTTGCTTCGGAACGAGCATTGGCATCATCGGGTGATGCATCAAGCAAGATATGACGCGCCTCGACCAAGGGGCTGGTCATGAATTTTTTAGGATTTGCTTCAAAATACTGACGGCAATCATCTTCACTGGCCGAAGGTACTTCGACTTCGGTATCTAACAAAGCTTCAAGAAACGCATCTTCAGTACTCTGGGCTTCTTGGCTCTTTGCACCACCTGCTAGATTTAAAGCTTCAGCACGCTGCTTAAGAAGCTCACTGATAATCAGAGACTCACAAGCCTTATTTTTCGATTCCGTGTGCGTTTGGGCCACGTGGTACTGCATTTCTTTGACGATGGCTGTTTCATCAAATTCTGTTTGATTCACTCGGATCATATCTAACTCCAACTTAGTCTATATTTTCAAAGGGGTCAGACTCGATTGAAACTAAGGTTTCAATCGAGTCTGACCCCTTTGAAAATATCCCCGCGCTTTGCGGGGATAAGATGGCTATTAAGCCTTACTACGTACAACCTGATAGTTACGAGAGAAGTACTTAACTGGCACACTCCAAACATGAACTAAACGGCTGAATGGGAAGACCAAGAACAAAGTCATACCCAAGGCTACGTGTAGCTTAAAGATTGGGTGAACATCAGCAATCGCTGCTGAAGCTTCAACGCCGTTAAACAAGACCATATTTTGCGCCCAGCTCATTAGCTTAACCATTTCAACACCATCCAGGTGACCCATCGATACGAAGATCGAGATCAAGCCTA
>NZ_LWEY01001397.1:0-806 GCF_001634935.1 Oleiphilus sp. HI0043
GGTGGTCAGTCTCGTATGCCTTTGGTTCAGAAGAAGGTTGAAGAGTTCTTCGGCAGAGAGCCACGTAAAGACGTTAACCCAGACGAAGCGGTAGCAATGGGTGCAGCGATCCAGGCTGCGGTATTGGCTGGTGACGTAACAGACGTACTGCTACTAGACGTTACGCCATTAACTTTGGGTATCGAAACAATGGGTGGCGTAGCCACAGCATTGATCGAGAAGAACACGACTATCCCAAGTAAGAAGTCCCAGATCTTCTCAACGGCTGAAGATAACCAGTCTGCTGTAACGATTCACGTTGTACAGGGTGAGCGTAAGCAAGCGGCTCAGAACAAATCTTTGGGACGTTTCGACTTGTCAGATATTCCTGCGGGCCCTCGTGGTATGCCTCAGATCGAAGTGACTTTTGACATCGATGCAAACGGTATCTTGAACGTATCGGCGAAAGACAAGGCGACAGGTAAAGAGCAGTCTATCGTGATTAAAGCTTCTTCTGGTCTATCTGATGATGAAGTCGAGCAAATGGTAAATGATGCAGAAGCAAATGCTGATGCCGATCGCCAGTTCGAAGAGCTAGTGACTGCGCGTAACCAAGGTGATGCGATTGTTCATGCGACTAAGAAGACTCTAGAAGAAGCTGGTGATAAGGCGACTGAAGAAGAGAAAACTGCGATTGAAGCTGCGATTACTGACCTTGAAGAAGCGCTTAAGGGTGATGATAAGGCAGATATCGAAGCGAAGACTCAGGCATTGACTGAAGCTTCATCAGGTTTGGCTCAAAAGATGTATGCTGAGCAAGCAGCAGC
>NZ_LWEY01001398.1:0-2239 GCF_001634935.1 Oleiphilus sp. HI0043
CTCAACGCGCTGTCGGATTTTGGCCGAGACAAAGCACAGTCCCTTAAAGACTACGCCTTCCATCGTTCACGAGTCGAGCAAGCCTTCTCAAGCACTCAGTCGCTGCAAAAGCAATTAGCAAAATTAGCCGCTTCGAAAGCAGATATTGAGCCGACTATCTACCCTGCAGACCTTGGCAAACTCTTACTCATCGCCTTCCCTGAGCGACTGGCCAAACAGCGCCAAGCAGGAGACGGCAAATATTTGATGGCGAACGGTAAAGGCGCTTACCTCAACGAAGACGATTCACTCTTTGATGAGCCTTGGTTAGTCATTGCTGACTGCGATGCACAGAAGAAAGAGGGCCGGATTTATAGCGCGGCAGCCATTGACAAAGCCTCAGCTCTCGAAGTCTTGTCCGAGCATATCAACGAAGAAGAACGTTTCGAGATCAACCCTAAAACGCAGAAAATAACGGGCTCTATGCAAACCCGTATTGGCGCGATTACCATAGATAGCCAAGTCATCAGCAATATTCCAAACGATGCCTTCACCCAATGCCTGGCTCAGCTGGTCAAGAAACAAGGCTTAAGCGTTTTAAACTGGACGCAGCAATGCGATGACTGGCTGGCCCGAGCAAGCTGGCTAGGACAACACCTTGAAAACTTCCCAAGCTTGTCAAAACAAAGCTTAATCGACGATATCGAGACTTGGCTGCTACCCTATTTATCTAGCGTCAGCAGTATGAACGCACTTAAAAAAGTAAACATTCTTGAGCTAGTGAAAAGCTGCCTGGACTGGAATGATCAGCAGCGCATCGAAAGCGAAGCCCCAACGCATTACCAAACACCAAGTCAGAAACGTGTTCCAATTCGCTACGACAGTGACCAAGGCCCAACAGTTTCAGTTGTGCTTCAAGAGGTGTTTGGCGAGCTAAGCTCTCCGACCCTGGCTGAAGGTCGCGTTCCCTTACGTTTTGAATTGCTGTCACCGGCCAGGAGGCCTATCCAGACCACCAGTGATCTCGCTAACTTTTGGAACAGCTCTTACTTTGAAGTCGCTAAGGATATGAAGGGCCGCTACCCCAAACACAGATGGCCAGATAAGCCATTAGAAGAAAAAGCCGGACGTTCGATAAAGCGAAAGTGAAGCCCAAAACCTGTGCAGATCCATCCGAGGCTCGCAAGGGGGATGAAACCCTCTGCCTATGGGCATCATATATCCAATTTATGGCGTGCGAATCACCAGTAAACGTTGTTCAGTCATGTCTTCGATTGCATACTTAATACCTTCACGACCCAGGCCGCTGTCTTTCACTCCGCCATAAGGCATATGGTCAACACGCCAGGACGGTACATCGCCGATTATGACGCCTCCAACCTCGAGGATATCCCATGCTTTATTCGCCTTGTATAAGTCCCGTGTAAATATCCCTGCCTGCAGACCGAACTTGCTATCGTTAACTTCTTCCAGCACCGCGTCGAAGTCATTAAAACGTTCAAGAATCGCTACTGGCCCAAAGGCCTCTTCTTCTCGGAGCTTTTGTCCTTTCCCAACACTTTCTAGTAAGGAGGCTTGCATCATGACACCTTCCCTTTTGCCACCGCATAAAAGCTTTGCGCCAGCTTCTACTGCCTCGTCAATCCAGTCTTGCAGGCGTTTAGCTTCGCCTTCCGAAATCATGGGGCCAATAAAGGTTGAAGGATCTTTCGGGTCACCCATTTTCAGTGCTCGCGTAGCGTTTAGTAATTTATCTTTAAATAGCGGATAAATTTCTTCATGGACGTAAACCCGCTGCACACCGATGCAACTTTGCCCCGATTGGTAGAACGCACCAAAAACGATTCGCGCTACGGCGTCGTCGATGTCAGCATCCTGGTCCACGACACAAGCAGCATTTCCCCCTAATTCGAGGACGACTTTCTTTTTGCCTGCTTTAGTTTTCAAGGCCCAGCCCACATCTGGTGAGCCGGTAAAGCTTAGTAACTTCAAACGTTCATCTTCTGTAAATAATCCGGCACCTTCCCGATGGCAAGGTAAGACAGAAAATGCGCCTTCAGGTAGATTCGTTTCTGCAAGCACCTCGGCAATTAACAAAGCACCCACAGGGGTTAAACTGGCTGGTTTGAGTATGAATGGGCATCCCGCTGCAATCGCGGGTGCAATTTTATGGGCGGCTAAGTTCAAAGGGAAATTAAAAGGGCTGATAAACGAGCAAGGGCCAATCGGTACTCGCTTACTCATGCCTGAATAACCCTTG
>NZ_LWEY01001399.1:0-1105 GCF_001634935.1 Oleiphilus sp. HI0043
GAAATGCTTAAGGAGTGGGCGGATAATGATCCGGAAAAGCTTAAGCAATGCTTACTTGTGCTAACAGATGCCGAGATGCCGGAAATGGATGGTTATCGACTAACGACTGAAATTCGTAAAGATGATCGATTGAGCCACTTTTATGTAATTATGCATACTTCTTTGAGTGGTAGTTTTAACCAGGCTATGGCAGAGCGAGTTGGGTGTAATCGCTTGCTATCCAAATTTCAGCCTGATGAGCTTGCAACAGCTGTTCTTGACTACGTCAAAGAACAGGCTTCTTAAATGTCTGAATATAAAATTTCCGCTTTGAATATTCATCCGGTCAAATCTCTTGGTCCGGTATCCTTAAGTGAAGTTGAAATTGATCGCTTTGGTTTGCGTTTTGATCGACGTTTTATGTTGGTGGATGATGCCGGGCGATTTATTACTCAGCGAAAATATAGCGCCTTAGCCAAAGTTTCTGCAAGCTTTGATGGTAGTACTTTAAATATATCGGACGAGGGCATTCCTGAGGTCAGTTTTTCGCTAAGTGAGTTTTCTAAAGAAGCTGATGTATGTGTCTGGTCTGATGAAGTGGGTGCGCTCACCGTACAAGACCGCCGGACACAAGTTATTTCAGACTATTTGGGGGTGAATGTGGCTTTGGCCTATATGCCTGACTCAACTTTTCGCCAGGTCGACCGTGAGTTCTTTGCAGAGAGCCAGCAAGTTAGCTTTGCTGACGGTTTCCCGATTTTATTGACTAACCAGGCCTCATTAGATGACCTGAATAGCCGCTTGGAAGTTCCTGTTGGCATGAACCGTTTTCGGCCGAATATTGTGCTTGAAGGCGATATCCCTTTTCAAGAAGACTCGTGGAAGCGTATTGCTATCGGTGAGATAGAGTTTGCATTAGTTAAGCCATGTAGCCGCTGTATTATGACTTGCATTGATGAGCATGGCGAGATTGGCAAAGAGCCTCTAAAGACGCTAGCTAAGTATCGAAAAAACGATTTTGGTGTTTGTTTCGGACAGAATATGGTTCAACTTAATACAGGGAAAATCTCACTCGATGATAAGCTAAGAGTAATTGAGGTGCTTGAAGAGGGATAGGTAAAGCGCT